>CBDUZM010000032.1:0-13524 GCA_965371685.1 uncultured Spirochaetaceae bacterium
TATCGAGATTTCATATCTGGCGATGGTTGTTCCCGTCTCGACACTGGTGATATCGAGATAAAGCAGGACCTGGTCGCCAGCCTAGAAAAAAACACCTGAAAAGATGGCCCGGACTCCCTTGAGCTTTCCCACTTGCACAGCGCTTTCCGGATCCACAAGATCGCTAAGGCTCAACTCCATAGCCTCGAGTATCTCTTCCAGCTTCTCCCTTTCAAATACTTCGAAATTATCCTCTTCCGCCAGAACCAGGGCAAGCTGTTCTTCAAGGTACTTGGAAAAGCGGCTGCCGATCCCCTTGTCCGCATAGGTGAAATTGCCGAAAGATACGACAATTTTTTCAGGAACACTTTGAACGATGGAATTTATGCCTTCGCTGAGAGTATCCCTGATTTCATTCTGTCCGTAGAGAATCGAGGCTGTGACTGCCAACAGAAAAAAAATGACTCTTCCCTTCATCCATCTTCCTCTTCATTATAGAGATTAACCGATTTTCCTCGTCTGTCAACCTCTTAAACTCAGGGAATCAGTTGCAATTTTCAAAGGCTTATGGATAATCTTCTGTCAATGGAGGGCACATATGGCTGTAGCAAGTAAGATCAAAGAGATGATGGAAAGTTCTTCCTGGATAAGGAAGATGTTTGAAACAGGCGCCCGGCTTAAAACCCTGCACGGCGCCGATAAAGTGTGCGATTTTTCCCTGGGCAATCCTAATCTGGAACCCCCGCAGGAGTTTATCACTGTACTAGCCGGGCTTACGGCACAAAAAGTTTCGGGAACACACCGTTACATGCCGAACGCCGGTTATCCTGAAGTAAGGCGCCGTGTGGCCGAATTTATCAGCAAAGAGCAGGATCAATCCTTAAACAAGGAACACGTAATAATGACCTGCGGCGCAGGCGGCGCCCTGAATGTAGCCTTGAAGACCATACTCAACCCGGGGGATGAGGTCCTCGCCGTGACACCCTGTTTTGTTGAATACAGCTTTTATACAGACAACCACGGCGGTAAACTCATCCGTGTTCCCAGCGCTGAAAACTTTGATTTGGATATTCCTGCTCTGGAATCCCGTATCAACGCTTCAACGGCCGCGCTGATTATAAATTCCCCCAACAATCCTTCCGGTTTCGTCTATCCTGAAGAATCCGTCGGGTCTCTTGGCGAGATGCTTGACCGCAAGAGTCGGGAGACAGGACGGACTATCTACCTGATCAGCGATGAGCCGTACAGAAAGATTACCTTCGATGGTGTCAAGGTGCCCAGCGTTTTTGCGGCATATAAAAACACATTCGCAGCCTCATCTTACTCAAAGGACCTTTCCATACCGGGGGAACGTATCGGTTTCCTGGCCGTACATCCCGGGGCGGAAGATGCGGACAATCTTATCGACGGCATGATTCTCTGCAACCGTATTCTTGGCTACGTTAATGCCCCTGCACTCATGCAGCGGGCGGTAGCTGAACTGCAGGGCAGGAGTGTAGACACATCTATTTATCAGAGGAAGAGAGATCTGCTTTGCCGTGGGCTTTCCGGTATAGGATACGAATTTGTCAAGCCGAAGGGAACGTTCTACCTCTTTCCAAGAAGCCCGTCAGAGGATGATCTGCAAACCGTCGAGGCGCTGCAGAAAGAGCTGATCCTCACTGTTCCCGGCAGGGGTTTCGGCTGTCCGGGATATTTCCGGATCGCTTTCTGTGTGGACGACGATGTAATAGAACGCTCCTTTGAAGGATTCGAAAAGGCTTTCAGACAGTGCGGCTCGACCTGATTCAATCTAATTCAGAGCTCCCGCTTATCGATAACCCGGTTCATCTTGCCGCCTGTAGAACGACCAATGGTTTTAGGCTCCACCAGGGTCACTTTAACCTTGATACCGAGAGCAATATTAAGCTTATCCTGTACGGTTGTCTTAAACTGCTGCAGTTTCCCAAGATCGTCCATAAAGGGAAGCTCTTCCGGCACTTCCACCTGGATCTCCATGATATCCACTCCGGCTTCCCTGTTTAGAATGATAAGATAGTGAGGCTCTATGCCTTCTATCTGCAGCAGCGCTTCTTCTATCTGGGAGGGAAAAAAATTCACCCCCTCTACGATCAGCATATCGTCGGTTCTTCCCGACACCCTGCTCATGCGAACCGTGGTCCTGCCACAGGAACAGGGCTCTGTGATAAGATGCGAGATATCTCCTGTGCGGTATCGGATGAGGGGAAATCCCTGCTTCGTGATGGTGGTCAATACAAGCTCGCCGTCTTCGCCGGCTTTCACAGGCGCCATGCTCTCTGTATCGATTACCTCAACGATAAAATGATCCTCGTTTATATGCAGGCCTTTTCTCTCTTCACATTCGAAAGAAACCCCGGGTCCCATAATCTCACTGGAACCATAATTATCATAGGCCGTGATGTGCAGGCCCTGCTCTATCTGGGCGCGGAGATTCTCGCTCCACGGTTCTGACCCGAAAATTCCCGTTCTCAAGGAGAGCTCTTCCGGGTGTATTCCTGTGTCTTCGAAAACAGAGGCAATGTGCAGGGCATATCCGGGCGTGCTTACCAATGCGGATGTTTTATAATCCCGCATGATGATAATCTGCTTGCGGATGTCTTCAATAGATGAAGGTATGACGGACGCGCCTATCTTTTCGGCGCCGTAATGAAAACCGAATCCTCCGGTGACAAGGCTGTAGTTAAAGGCTATCTGAACAAAATCCTGATTGGTAATACCTGCCGCGGTCAGCACCCTGGCTACAAGCGCCGCCCAGATATTGATGTCATTCTTGGTATATCCGACCACAATGGGCTTGCCCGTTGTTCCCGAAGTGGCATGTATCCGGACGATATCACGCAGAGGAACCGCAAACATGTCATATGGATAGCTCTTCCTCAGGTCCTCTCTGGTGGTGAAGGGAAGCCTTCCAAAGTCATCCATGCTTCTGATTTCACTGGGTATTATACTGTGCTCATCGAAGGCATGTTTGTAAAAAGCTACATTCCTGTAGACCCGGTTCAACGTAGCCTGGAGTCGTTCTATCTGGAGCTGTTCCAGATCCTCCCTATGCATGGTTTCATATTCTCTTGAGTAAATCATCTATCCTACCTCAGCAATTTCTTTATAATCCTTGCCCAGATATGCTCTCTGGACATCATGGTTATCGAGGAGCTCTTCCACTCTTCCCTCCAGAACGATGGTGCCCGTTTCCATAACATACCCCCTGTCAGCAATATTCAGAGCCGCTCTGGCATTCTGCTCTATCAGAAGGACGGTCATACCCTCGTTTCTCAACCTTTTAATGGTTTTAAAGATATCAATCACAATGAGCGGCGCGATTCCCATGGAAGGTTCGTCCATCATCAGGAATTGAGGCCTGGACATGAGCGCTCTTCCAATGGCAAGCATTTGCTGTTCTCCTCCTGAAAGCGTACCGGCAAGCTGGTTCCCCCTCTCCATTAGAACAGGGAAGAGATTAAAAACTTCGTCCAGAGCCTTCTTCAACCCTTTTTTATTCTTTCGCCGATAACTCTGGTATCCTCCCAGGACGAGATTTTCCTTTACAGTAAGGGGGGAAAATACCTGCCTTCCCTCGGGTACAAGAGCGCAGCCGAGTTGTACGATCCTTTCAGACGGGAGGTTCTCAATATTTTTGTTATTAAAAACGATTTCTCCTGAACCTGCCTTTATTATACCCGCAATGGTATTGAGGAGGGTCGTCTTACCCGCGCCGTTGGCGCCGATAATAGTGACAATTTCTCCGGGCGATACATGCAGAGAGATCCCTTTCAACACCGCCAGTTTCCCATATCCGGACTCAAGATTCAGCACTCTAAGCATTGTCATCCCCAAGATAGATTTTAATCACTTCAGGATTCTTCTGAATTTCCTCCGGCTTTCCTTCGGCGATTTTCAAACCCTGATCCAAAACGAGTATCTCGTCGGATATGTCCATGATGAGAGACATATCGTGCTCTACAATAAGGAGGCTAATGCCCCAATCCCGTATCTTCAGAAGGAGCTCCGACATCTCACCGGTTTCGTGTATATTGAGACCCGCAGCCGGTTCATCCAGCAGGAGAAGCTTCGGTTCTGAGGATAAAGCCCGGGCGAACTCCACCAACCTCTGCTTGCCAAAGGGAAGATTTCCGGCCTGCTCATCTTTAAAGCTTTCAAGCTGAAGGATTTCCAAAATCTCGACGGCTTTTTTTTCAATAGCCCTTTCCTCCTTCCATGTCTTCGGAAGTTGAAGCATACAGGAAAGAAATCCCGCACTGGACCGGGTATGCCTTCCCACCATTACGTTCTCGAGCACCGTCATGTGATCGAAGAGCTTCGTTGTCTGGAAGGTCCTGAAAAGACCCAGGCCGGCTATTGTAAAAGGTTTAAGCCGGGTGATTTCCACTCCCATAAAAAAAACAGAACCGGAATCAGGCGTCATACTTCCGGAAATCAGGTTAAAGAGAGTCGTCTTACCTGCGCCGTTCGGGCCGATGATCGCCTTTATCTGCCCCCCGGACGTCGCAAAGCTGACCTCGTTGATCGCATGCAGACCGCCGAAATAACGATTCAGATTACGTGTTTCCAGAATTACATTATCCATTTTCTTTTTTAAAAAAACCTTTCTTGATCCAATTTCTCAGCACGGGTAATTTCCATATTCCCTGAGGGGCGAAGAGCATGATCAATATGAGGATCGACCCGAACACGGCATCGTCGAAAGTGCCGAAATATCCTCGCAGGGAAAGAAAGTTGAGAAGTATCCCCATAAATATAACACCCCACAGGTTGGTCATACCACCCACAGCCACGATCGCCACGTAGCGGATCGATTTCATTACCGCCGCTTCTGAAGGACCGATTCCTCCGTTGTAATGGACGGCAAAGGCGCCGCCGACAGCCGCCATCACTGCGCTGAGCACGAAGGTGTACAGCTTGTACCGCGGCGCATTAATTCCCAACGCACTCGACGCTTCCTCGTTGCCGTGAATCGATCTGAGTGCCCGGCCGATTCGTGAATTAATCAGATTTATCGATACCATGACAGCGGCAACTACTAAAAACCAGGCTATATAGTAATTTTGAATTCGAAACGGCCTCCTGCCGTTTACCTCAAGGCCGAAGAAGAGCTTGAAGCCGGGAACATTCGTAATCCCGTCGGATTCTCCGAGAAATTTTGTGCCTAAAACCACGCTGTAGATGATAATACCGAAACCTAATGTGGCCATGGCAATATAGTGCCCTTTCAGTCTGGTCACCGGCCATCCAATAAGAACGGCAATGACGGCAGCGATCAGCACTGCTGCAAAGAATGCGATCCACGGAGAGAGAGAAAGTATCTCTACCCCATAGAGATCGACTCTCTCTACAAGGAATCCCATTCTCCTGAGAAACCGCACGAAGGGAAGACTGGCGCCGGGAAGCAGGTTGTACGTACTCAATACCGCCGAGCTGTAACCCCCTATGGCAAAGAAGCCCGCATGCCCCAGGGATATCTGGCCTGAATATCCCATCAAGAGACAGAGACCTACGACAACCATGGAGTAATAAGTGGACATAGTGATCTGGGTCAGGTAAAAGAGTTTCCCGCTGATGGAAAGAATCAACTGAACCAGAACAATGAGTATGATTAAAACGACAAGCGGAAAATACCTCTTCCAGTTCATTAGAATTCCTTTAAAGCGCTCTCTTCCCGGCTGCCGAATAACCCGCTGGGTTTGAATAAAAGGATCAATAACAGAACGCCAATGGTAACAGCGTCTTTGTAAGCGAGAGGAAGCTGACTTATACTGAACGCCTCGATGAGTCCCAGTATAATTCCGGCCGCAACAGCTGCAGTGTTCTTTCCCAATCCCCCCAATATTGCTACAGTAAATCCCTTGATGGCAAGAGAGGAACCCATGTCGTACTGAGTTTGTGCCAGGGGAGATATAGCGCAGCCTGCTAATGCCCCGATACCTGCGCTGAGCATGAAGGAGAAGGTTACCATCCATTTGGCATTGATGCCGCATAATCGAGCCGCCGTCCTGTTGGCAGCACAGGCGCGCATTGCCCTGCCGGAAAGGGTAAATTTGAAAAAAATATTCAATCCCAGAACTATAACAGTGCCTATACCCAGAACCCATAGTACCTGAGGAGAGATATGAGCTCCCAGAATATTGATGGATGAGGCACTGTTGCCTGTAAAAAACGGCAGCGCCCGCATCTTCTCATCCCACACATGAAGCATGGCTTCTCTCAGCAGGATGGAGGCGCCGATAGTAATAATTATGAGCTGCAGGACATCCGGTTTTTTCAGCCAGCGTATGAAAGTAAATTCGACCAGTGCGCCGACAAGAACAGTTATCAGTACTGCAAGAATAATGGCCGGGATCAACGGCATGTGGGGGGAGAGACTGATTGAAATCATTCCGCCCAGGATGAGAAACTCTCCCTGGGCGAAATTCATGATTCCCGTAGTGTTATAAATGATATTGAAGCCAATGGCTACGACAGCATAAATACTGCCTACCGTTATTCCCGATAGGCAGTATTGAAGAAATTGTTCACCGGTCATTGAGAATGAGCCGCTACTTCAGCAGTACGAATTTACCGTCCTCGACTTTGTACATGATTAAAGAATCAATTTCCAGACCGTTATGCTCCGTCGGGGAGTAGTTGAAGATGCCCCCGGTACCGACAAATTTCTTTGTGTTTTCTATCGCTTCCCGCACTTTTTCCTTATCCGTGCCCACTTTTCTGATCGCTTCAACCAGAATCATGAATGCATCGTAGGCGTGTCCGCCGAAGGTGCTGACATCTTCGCCGAATTTCGTTTCATAGTCTTCCTTATAGTCAATAAGCACAGACCTCTGTTTGTCTGTCCGGGGAAGCTGCTCGGCGGCAAGAAGTCTTCCGCATGGGAAGATAATGCCCTCAGCCGCTTCGCCGGCGGTTTCCACGTACTTGATATTGCCGAACCCATGGCTGCAGAACAGGGGAACATCGAATCCGAGCTGTTTCATGTTTTTGGGAATAATGGACTGAGCGGGGAACACCGACCAGTTGACCACCGCATCCACACCCTTTGCCTTAACCTTCGTGAGCACGCCTGTGAAATCCGCCTCTCTGATGCTGTAGGTTTCGCTGATGGCGATTTCTATGCCGTATTGCGAAGCATACTTATCGAATTGCTCTATACCCCCTTTGCCGAAACCGGTGCTTCCGGCCACGACACCGATCTTCTTGACACCCATTTCTTTCATGGTCTCCAGGATCCGCTGCACAGCGAAGCTGTCCTTCTGAGGCGTCTTGAAAACATACCGGGCTACCGGCTCGACTATGGCTTCCGCCGCCGCGCAGGAAATGAGAATCGTTTCAGACTCTTCGCAGAGGTCCTTGATGGCAAGCGTGTTTCCACTTCCCGTGGGACCGATAATGGCCAGTACTTCCTCTTCCTCAATAAGCTGTTTGGCAAAGGAGATGGTTTTCTCAGGGCTGGCCTGATCGTCTTTGATTATAACCTCTACCAGTCGTCCCTTGATGCCGCCTTTAGCATTGATCTGCTCTACCAGCATGTTTAGAGTATTCTCCTCGGGCGCCCCGAGAAAAGATACCGGACCCGTTACGGAAAAAATAGCGCCGATTTTAATCGGGTTTTCATCCGGTGCGCCTTCACCCCCGCCAGATACGGGGAAGACAGTCATCAACAGCAGTGCCGCTATTGACAGTGTAACCAATTTTTTCGATTTCATAGTGCTTACCGCCTTTCCTTATAGGATTATTTAGTTTCACCTTAATAATATACCTGCGAGGTTTTGTCAAGTATCTTTGCCGCTTTCTTGACCCTTTCCAGGGCATATTTTATAATGCGACTCAATATAGCCGTGCGTTTGGAGCAGAACTGACAGTGAAAAGGGAACCTCTATTTCTTTCCGGAAACGAGGCGCTGGCCTACGGCGCCTACGAAGCGGGTGTTGAAGTCGCCTGCGCTTACCCCGGAACACCTTCCAGCGAAATACTCGAGCACCTCGCCCTCTTCAAAGAGGTGGACTCACAGTGGTCGGTTAACGAAAAGGTCGCTTACGAGGTAGCCCTCGGCGCAGCAATCGGAGGTGTCAGAAGTCTCTTCGCATGTAAGCACGTAGGCTTGAATGTGGCCATGGACCCTCTTATGACATCCTCCTACACGGGAATAAAGGGTGGATTTGTCGTTGTCGTTGCTGATGATCCCGGTATGCACTCTTCTCAAAATGAACAGGACACCCGATGGGTAAGCCTCTACTCGAAGCTTCCCCTTCTCGAGCCTTCCAGTCCGGAAGAGGCTTACACTTTCGTCAAAGAGGCTTTTCAGATCAGCGAGCAATTCGATACTCCTGTAATGCTGCGATTGACTACCAGGATATCCCATACGAAAGAAGACGTTGTCGTGGATGAACGCCGGGAATCCGAACACTCCGAGTTCAGCCCGGATATCGCCAAATACGTGATGATCCCTAAAAACGCCTATGCACGGCACATTCGTGTGGAGGAAAGACTTCGTGAGCTGAGGGATTTCTCCGAAAACACAGGATTCAACAGCATTACCTATGGGGACAGGAAAATCGGATTCATCGCTTCGGGTGTCACCTATCTCTACCTGAGGGAGAATTACCCGGACGCATCTTATCTAAAATTGGGATTCGTTTATCCTTTCTGTGATGATAAAATTCGCGAATTCTCAAAATCTGTGAAAGAGGTTTTTATCGTAGAAGAGCTGGATCCTTTCCTGGAAGAGCACATCAAAGCTCTCGGCATACCTGTTAAGGCAAAGCATCCATCCTTCAGGATCGGCGAATTGAAACCGGATATCATTCCCGACCTGGTCGCCGGAAAACCTAATAACCTGGACAGACCCCCCGTCCGCAAGCCGGTCCTCTGCCCGGGCTGCGCTCACCGGTTTGTCTTCAACGCCTTGAAGAAGCTGAACATCATCGTGAGCGGCGATATCGGGTGCTATACCCTCGCAGCCACCCCGCCCCTTTCCGCCATGCATACGACGATTTGTATGGGCGCCGGCGTGACGGTTCACGAAGGATTCCAGAGGTCAGTCGTCGATAAGAAAATAGCCGGTGTGGTGGGAGATTCCACCTTCATCCATTCCGGAATTACAGGACTGATCAACGCGGCATACAACGGAGTGAACGGGCTTATTATTATCCTGGACAACAGCACCACTGCCATGACAGGCGGGCAAAATCACCCGGCAACCGGAAAGACGATTCACGGCCGGAAGACGAAGCAGTTAAAGATAGAGGAGATATGCTCTGCCTGCGGGGCGGATACAGTGGATGTTATCGATCCTCTTCAATATAAAGAGCTTTACGATCTGATAAGCATGAGAGCAGCGGAAGAGAACCTTTCAGTTATTATAGCGCGTTTCCCATGCCGCCTTATAGATCGTAACAGCCGCCCCGCTCCCCTCTACAACGAGGACCTTTGCCGAAGCTGCGGGCTCTGCCTGAAAATAGACTGCCCCGCTGTTCTCGAACGGGAGGAGGGGAAAATCTCTATAGACCGGAGTATATGTGTAGGATGCTATCTCTGCGTTGAAGTGTGTCCCTTCGATGCTCTCACCACGGGCGGCGAAGAGCAGGAGGGTCTCAAATGACAAACATACTTTTCTGCGGCATAGGTGGCCAGGGCATTCTTAAAGCTTCGGAAATATGCGGTATAGCTGCTCTTTCAGAGGGTTATCATGTAAAGAAATCGGAAGTCCACGGTATGGCCCAGAGGGGAGGATCTGTGGAATCCCATCTGCGTTTCAGCGAAAAAAAAAGTGAGAAGATATATTCACCTCTCATCATCCCGGGGCGGGCTGATTTCCTCGTCTGTCTCTATCCCGACGAAGAGAAAAGACTTCGTCACTATCTTAAGCCGAAGGGAATAAACTTTCTTCCCTTCCTGGATAAGTTCAAAGAGACGCCCTTCGACTCCCGTTTTTTGAATACCTATTTCCTCGGTATCCTGAGCGCATTCCTGCCGATCAAGACGGATTACTGGCTGAAGTCGATGAATAACATTTTTCGCCGCGCCCAGGAGGAAAATCACAGGATCTTTACTCTGGCCGCCCGATTCGCTTCCGAACAAAAGCCTGGCGCCGAGGAGTAAAAAAATGGAATTGGATTACTGGAACAGGCAGGCGGAGCTTCAGAGCCTTGAATCCTTAAAGGATATGCAGCTTAAATGCCTAAAGGAAACTCTTTTCTGGGCTTTAAAGACCCCGTTTTACTCAAAGCGGCTGAAAGAAATTGGGATAGAGTCACCCGAGGATATAAGCTCTCTAGACGACATCCGGAAAATTCCCTATACCACTAAGGATGATTTAAGGCAGGCATATCCCTACGATCTTCTCGCGGTGGATAAATCAGATGTCGTCCGCATTCATGTATCCAGCGGAACGACAGGAACACCCACCGTTATATATCATACCCAGAGCGATCTGGACGAATGGACCGAGCTCACAGCCCGTTCCATCGTAGCCACTGGAACCACCAGGCATGATGTATTCCAGAATATGATGACTTACGGTCTCTTTACCGGCGGACTCGGACTGCATTACGGGGCGGAGAAAGTCGGTCTCTTTGTCATACCGGCCGGCGCCGGCAACACAAAACGCCAGTTCAAGCTGATGATGGATTTTCAAACCACCGTAGTCCATGCCACACCCAGTTACCTGCTTCATATCTACTCAAAGTTAAAAGAGGAGGGTATTTCCCTCTCCAGCCTGGCTTTGAAAAAAGCGTATGTGGGCGCCGAGCCGCATTCGGAAAACATCAGAAAGAAGATCGAAAATCTCCTTGGCATCGAAGTTTACAACTCCTACGGACTGAGCGAAATGAACGGACCCGGTGTGGCTTTCGAATGCGTCTACAAAAATGGGATGCACGTTTGGGAGGACAAGTACATCCTTGAAGTAATCGACCAGGATTCCCTGGAACCCCTGCCGGATGAATCGGAAGGAGAGCTCGTATTTACCACTTTGAGAAGAAAAGCCACTCCTCTGCTTCGATACCGAACGAGAGACCTTTCCATTATCTATCCAGGCAGCTGCCCCTGTGGAAGAATCCACCGCCGTATCGGACGCATTAAAGGACGAACCGACGATATGCTCATTATCAACGGCGTTAATGTGTTCCCCTCTCAGATTGAAGATGTAATTATGAAAATTCCTGAAGCGGGAACCAACTATCAGATCCTGGTTGAAAAGGCGGGCGCCCTGGACAAACTCACCGTTAAAACCGAAGTAACCCCTGAAATTTTCAGCGACGATGCCAGAGTGCTTAATGCATTAAAGGATAGAATACGGGATCATCTAAAGGCGACTATATCCATCAACCCCATCATCGAGCTTCATGAGCCGGGAATTCTTCCCGTCTCGGAAGGCAAAGCCAAAAGAGTACTGGACCTACGCGAGCCTTTATAACCATAAGCGCCTGTATGTTGCTCTGCATGTCGGTGGGGGTAGAAAAAACGTAAACTTGCGGATAGAATAGCCTTAACATGTCTGTAAGGGGGCAAAGTGTGATCTGGAATAAGGAAGCGGAATCCAAAGATATTGGTGATCTTAGAAAGAACCAATTACAGAATCTAGTAAAAACGGCGGAGAAAGTTTATAAGAAGGTTCCCTTCTACAGGGAGAAATTTGATAAGGCCGGAGTTAAGCCCGGCGATATTCAAAGCCTGAAGGATATAAGCAAACTCCCCTTCACTACAAAAGATGAGATGCGCCGGACCTACCCCTACGGCCTGCTGGCAGTTGATGAGTCTGACATCGTCGAGGTCCATACTTCTTCAGGCACAACCGGCACTCCGGTTGTGGACGCTTATACGAGTGGTGATATAGATACGTGGTCTGAATCCACGGCCCGTACGCTGGCAATGGCAGGAACGGAAAAAGGAGATGTGGTTCAGAACGCCTACGGCTACGGCCTCTTTACCGGCGGCCTGGGTATTCACTACGGGGCTCGCCTTATCGGCGCCAATGTCATCCCGATATCAGCCGGGAATACCAAACGCCAAATTATAATCATGCGGGATTTTCGCAGTAATATCCTCACCTGTACGCCGTCTTATTCTCTCTTTCTCGGAGAAGTAGCCAGAGAGGAAGGCATTGATCTTACTAAATTGGCTTTGAAAGCGGGCTGTTTCGGCGCCGAACCCTGGAGTGACGGTATGCGGGTGGAGATAGAAAAGAAACTGAATATAACCGCCCTCGACATCTATGGGTTGACAGAGATAATCGGTCCCGGTGTTTCCTCCGAATGCGAGGAAAAAGACGGCCTGCATATAAACGAGGATCTGTTCTACCCTGAAATTATTGACCCGGCAAGCGGCGAAGTGCTGGCCGACGGTGAAAAGGGTGAATTAGTGCTTACCACTCTTACAAAAGAAGGCACCCCGATCATCCGGTTCAGAACGCGTGATATAACCTACTTGATGAGGGAGAAGTGTTCCTGCGGGAGGACCATTGTGCGAATGCACCGTCTTCTGGGCCGAACCGACGATATGCTCATCATCCGGGGGGTAAATGTGTTCCCGTCGCAAATCGAGCAGGTGCTCATGAAAATTGAGGAGACTGAGCCCCACTACGAAATTATTGTCGATAGAGCAGCAGGCAGTCTGGATGAGGTAGAGATCCGGGTGGAAGTGGAACAGAGCTTTTTTTCCGATGAGACTAAAAATCTTGAAATTATCAGAGAAAAAATTGAAAGTGAGATGAAAACCGAGCTTGGCATAGGCGCCCGGGTCAAACTGGTTGAACCAAAATCGATCGAACGAAGTCTCGGGAAGGCAAAAAGGGTTATTGATAAAAGACAGGTTTAAGGAGGATAACATGGCAACAAAACAAATATCTGTGTTCCTGGAAAATAAATCGGGAAGGCTGGCCGAAGTAACCAGGATTCTGGGCGAAGGCGACATAAACTTGAGGGCAATGAGCATAGCCGATACAGCTGATTTCGGTATCCTGCGTTTAATTGCAGATAATTCAGACAGGGCGCTTAAAATACTGGATAGCAACAATTTTACTGCAAAGGTTACCGATGTCCTGGCAGTAGAAGTGCCGGATAAACCGGGCGGCCTCGCTCAGGTAATGAAGGTTTTTAGTGAGAACGATGTAAACATCGAATACCTTTATGTATCCCTTGAGAGAAACAAGGACAATGCAGTCATCATTTTCAAAGTGGAAAACATCGAACTGGGCGCGAAGGTATTGGAGGAAAACAGGTTCAATCTCGTTTCTATCTGGTAACGTCAAACTCGCCTTGAACTGTTGCCGGGGCGCCCAGGGCACGGCTTACAGGATCGGGTTGAGAGCCGCCCACATAGACACGAAAACGGCCGGGCTCCAGAACAAGCTTTCCCCGTTCGTCGACCAATGCCATCTGCAATCCTCCGAGCTTGAAAGTAACTTTCTTGCTATGTCCCGTGGAAAGCGATATCTTCTTCCAGTCTTTCAAAGACCATCCGGGAACCGTTACTGAGGCTTCGATATCGCTCAGGTAGAGCTGTACCACCTCTTCC
>CBDUZM010000033.1:0-13480 GCA_965371685.1 uncultured Spirochaetaceae bacterium
TATGTAGTGCCTTCATTATCACGCCAGAGATTGTATCCGTCAAGCTCTGATTCGACCGGTATCATGTCGGGGAAGGGAACACGGAGAAACGATGCAATAGCTGCGTTGGTTTTCTGAACACTGGGGTCTGCAAATTCCGTCGAATATGTGTCCACGACATCGAACCGCGGCCTTTCACCGAAGGAGGCGCAGACCTCATTATCCGTCTGCTTCTGCAGTGCCTCAGACATATCGGCTCTTGGAACTCTAAAGTATACTCCGTCCTTGATATTGTACTGCTCGCCTTCAAAGCCCCACCATCCAAGGGAGTTTCCTTCGCGGGTTGCCAATAGATAATCGAGCCACTTGATGGCCAGCTCTGGATCTTCGGCTTCCTTCGTAATACCCCAGTAGCGCGGGTAGATAATGCTGTACCTTCCTATGGTATTGCCTTTTGGGGGAGGAGCAACTACCCAGCCGCCGCCCCACAGTTCGTCTGATATCTGGAAATTCCACGCCCACTTGGCGCCTATAGGCTTTTTACCCCAGTTTCCTCTTTCCGGGTAGTAAGTATCAAAATCGTCGATCATGAGGGTCGGAAACCATTTGTTCTCATACGCCTTTCTTAGGAAAGTGATACACTCTTTTGCCTGCGGCATAAGCCACCTGTAGGTAACCTTACCCTTGTCGTCATAGAAGAAATCGGACCATACCTCCGCCATACCGAACAGCCAGCCTATGTTCCCTCTGTACAGGTAGTCCGGATGATATGCATAGAAGGCGAATTCGTCGGCTTCACCGTTTCCGTTGGGATCGTTGTTGACGAATGCATTGAACACATTCTCCCAGTCATCGATAGTTTTAGGCAAATCCAGATTCAGCTTGTCAAGCCAGGCCTTGTTTATCGCAGTGCACAAAGCCATCTCACCATGCATCAGCATATTCACGGCAGGAATACGCCCATCTGTATGGTACATCTGTTTCCTCGCTGCAGGCCTGATATCGAAGATATGCTTTAAATCCGGCGCATTATCGAGTATAAGATTGTCAACAGGCACGATCATCCCGGCATCGTAGAGATCCTTCATACGGCTCATGTCCCAGATTTCACAGATGTCGGGAAGGTCCTGACCTGCTGCAAAATAGGCGTCGAAGAAATCGTTCCACTTTCCGCGATCCTCGGTTATCCATTCAATGTGGACATTCGTGCTCTTCTCCATTTCCTGGATGGCCCGGTAATCGTTCAGATCGGCGTGCGGTGTGCCGGCCGTTGCCATCATTACCGTAAGGGTCTTCGTCTCCTTTGCCAGGGGAAGCTCAATCGCGTCAATAAAGTTGGCAAAAGATAGAGGCAGCATCTCGCCGTCGGCGAATTTGCCGGACACCTTGCCTGTTTTAGCCTCTTTGTCATCTGACCCACCACTAGCCCAAAGGCCCGTACCGGTCAACATCAGGATGACTGATAGAAAGAGAATCATCAATCTTATTTTTTTCATAAGATCCTCCTTAGAAATTTTTTAGCACCCCACGGGTGCTTTTTTTCGAGAGCTTGATAATGCCCGGGTGTACGTAATAATGCTCTCGATGGCACTATCTTAGCCGATTATAAATTAGTTGTCAATTGTTTTTGTGCTTTTTTTCAAAGATTTTATTATGAGAAAGTGTTATAAGGGAACAAAGGCAAGTGGCATGCAAAAGGAGCATAGCATAGATGTTCTTATCCGGAGATCTAATGTCTTTTTTTAACTCCCTGGTATCGACACTGCCATGCAGGATATAATAGCCCATCGCAGGTTTAACCCACAACCCATCAAATGGAGAACATACATGACTAAGCTGCCCCGGGTCGCTTTTGGGTTTCACGAGATAACCCGCCTTATTATGGGACACAATCCACTGTGCGCCAATTCCCACTACTCCGATGAGCTTAACCGGGAGATGGGCGAGTACTTTACGCACGACCGTGTCGTTGAAGTGCTGCAGCGCTGTGAGCAGGCCGGCATGAACACGACTCTGCTCAGAGGCGATTATCACCGTTGTCTGTACTGGCTTGAACTGTACCGGCGGACCGGCGGCACTATGCAGTGTATTTTGCAGACAGCCTCGGAAATGCACGATGTGTTTCAGAATATCCGGATTCTTGCGGCAGCCGGCCCTATCGGTATCTACCATCACGGCACCCAGACCGATAAGTTCTGGAGGGAAGGCCGGATCGATGCCACCCTGGACTATCTTAAGTGCATACGCGACTGCGGCGTTATGGTGGGGCTGGCCACGCATATACCGGAAGTGATCGAATATGCCGAGGAGCACGACTGGGATGTGGACTTTTACATGGCCTCTTTCTATAACCTGAGCCGAGAAGAACGTGAAAGCGATATCGTTAAGGATGTGTTCGAGTACCAAGAAGAGCAGTACCCGGATGAGGACCGTGATGCGATGTGCAGGGTCATTCGCCGGACTCCCAAAACCTGCCTGGCATTCAAGATTCTGGCAGCCAACCGCAAGTGCGGTTCACAGGAAGAGGTTTCTCAAGCCTTCAGGTTTGCTTTTGCCAACATCAAGAGCACCGATGCCGTGGTTGTAGGTATGTTTCCAAAGCACATCGACCAGATATCTCTAAACATTCAGCACACACTGGACGCGGTGAAGGGAAAAACGCGGTGAATAACAAAAATTATTCATCTGTTACAAATTTAGAGCGAAGAGTATTGCTTCGCGAACTTCGTTTAGTTTTCCAGGTGGAATAGTAGTAACAAGTGAACCAATTTTTCCTTTTGATACTGTTTGAATATGATCAAAATTGACGGCACAATCTTTCGGCATTCCATCAATTTTTGATAAATATATTTCACTCGGTATATCCCTTATTACAGATGTGACAGGCGCAACCGTTACTTCCCCAAGGTATTCCAGGATGGAGTCGCGGGTAAGGATTAATACGGGACGTTTTTTATCAGGCGCCTTGAATTTGTACCATCTTATTTCACCCCTCTTCATTCATCCCCCCAATCCTGCTCATTCTCCCATACACCAAACTCCTCTCTATTCACAGGATACGCTTCATATCCATTTCGATGTTTCTCTTCAAGACGCCTTATATTCAGACGATCGACAGCCTCTCGAAGAGCATTCCGTGCAAAAGCCGACCTGGTCGTTTTAAGTTCTTCAACAACCCTATCTACTAATTCGACAAGATCATCATCCAAAGTCATTTGTATGGTCCGCATGAATTACCTCCATTTTGATATGGATTCCTATAGTTATAATAATCCACATTAGAGTCCATGTAAAGGGAATATTGCTGGATAGCATTGCCATTATGTTTTTTATTGTATAACATTGAGTCATGAGCCCTGCAGCTCGCTGCAGGCTTAAATGAAATTACGGGGGCGCCCCCATGCGTACCTTTCTTTATAAGGCATTCTTTATTACAGCCGCTGCAGCTTTTGCAGCGCTTACAGCTTTTTCTCAGGAAGAGCCGGCGGATACCGATGCAAACGCGAGAAGCCTGGACACCACCGTGCTCGATGTACTAGCCGATTTCGACACTGTCTGGCAGAGTATTAACGACGGCTACGTTGACACAGAATTCGGCGGCGTCAACTGGGAAGATATAAAAAATCAATACCGCCCGAAGGTAAAAGCCGCCAGGGATTCGGAAAGCGCGTACCAGCTGTTAGCCGAACTGGTGGGCCAGTTGAAAAATATGAACACGGTCGTAGTTCCTCCCTGGCTTCGCGCGGCGCTGGAAGAAGACAGCCCCGAACCGCTCCTCGAATACGGCGGGGTAGGCATCCTCCTCCAGGAGCTAGAGTCGGGGGACGTAATGGTCCTCCAGGTATTTTCCAAAACACCTGCCGAGGCTGCCGGGGTTCTGCTCGGTGACGTAATCGTGGGTGTCGACAATTGGCGTGTAACCGGAGAAGATCGTATCGGCCAGATCGTCGAGCGCGTACGCGGACTTGTAGACACTTCCGTGGCGCTTACACTTCAGGATCCCGACGGCGGAGAACGAAACGTGGATATAACACGGGCCAGGATCGATCTGCGGCCCAGCGTCGAGGACCGTGTTATTGACGGATCGATAGGTTATATCCGCATTCCCCTTTTGAGCGAAGACCTGGTGGAAAAAGCTTCACGGGCTCTGCCCCGGCTTATCAATACCAGCGGATTGATCCTGGACTTGCGTTCGGTAAGCGCGGGCAGTGTGGAGGCTATGGTGCGTATCGCCCAGTGGTTCTTGGGCGCCGGTCACATGGGGGGGTTCTTTTCGCGCGGCGAAGCGTACGGACTTCCGTACAACAGCGAAGCCATTGCAGCATATCAGAGGCCGGTCGTTGTGTTGACCAACACACGCACCTATGGCATGGCCGAGATTCTTGTATATCTCCTTGAAGGATACGGACGCGCCCAAATAGTGGGCAACAAAACGGCAGGCGGTTTCGAACTGGGCCGGATCGTTGATCTTCCGAGCGGAGGGCTTCTGCATATGACCGTGGGCCTCTACTTATCGCCGCAAGGCACACCGCTGCCGCAGGAGGGCATTGAGGCCGATGTAGAAGTTGAGCCGCCGGATCTGGCTACGGTACGCCAGGGCCGCGACACGTATATTGAAAAAGCGGTGGAAGTACTTCGAGATCCTAAGAGAAGATAGTTTTTTTATCAATACGGGTGAACGAAAATGGATAAAACATTATATCGCAAACGTTTTTTATTGATAGTAGTAATTTGTATTATCATCTCGACGCCGACATTGTACGGATTCTCCGATGACTTATTTATGTCGTCGGAGCAATCATCAGGGCAGTCGTCATCAGGCGGTCCGCCTTCGGCCGGATCGGAGCTGAGTTTAAGAGAAGCGGCAGACGCTTCCCGCCGATCATTCGGCCCAATAGATATAAATCAATTTATTGACAGCCTGGAAGCGGCCCGGCGTCTTCTTGTGGAAATCCGTAAGGAAGTGCCCACCACAAGAAGCGAGGCAGAGCTTTATCTCGCCAGGATAAAAGAGCTGTCGGCACTTTCGGATCCTGTCCGCCTGGTCCCGCTGGCGAACAGAGTACTGTCCCAGGCGCCTATCTATTTCGACTGGGTGGACGGGGAGTTCGAAAGCCAGGAAGAGCAGGTCGCTGAATACTACATAGGCGGCGCTCGCGGTTTTCATTACGCCCTGGAAGCATTCAAAAGCGCCGTGATGTTTACACTGATCAATCGCCTGGACATTGCGGCAAGATTGATCCGCAAGCTCGATTCGGAAAAAATTAGATTAGAAACACAAGAGGAGTATTAGATATGAAGCTGACTGTTCACAAGGTTCGAACCATTCTGCCATTTCTGACAGTTGTTTTTCTGCTGCTCATATCAGCAACGGCTGCGGCCGATATAAAACTGCCCACCGAGCCCACGCGCGGAGCGTTTGGATCGATAACCGATCTGCTCTCCCCCGTCAAAAACATCCTGTCGGGGCGTCCCTGGCTCATGCTCGAAGGAATCGATCCCGGCCTGCGCCGGCGTCCCGGATGGGACACCCTTACCCGTCTCGACTGGCAGAAAGTCGACCAGAGCATGAATTTCGCCGGATCGCTGTCGCCTTCGACGCAGGCGGCAGGGGGAGGCTTCTTTGTCCCTTACCGGAGCGCAGCGCCGGCATTCAGCCGCGACATCCTCATAAGCCGGGACTTCAGCAGCACTCCCATACAGACGGAACCGCACATTGCCGTTCATCCCGACGATCCCGACCATGCAGTTGTCGGCATGATCGACTACAACTTCCCCTCGATCACGAGCTACGTAACCCTCGACGGCGGAACAACATGGGAAGGCCCTTTCCAGAGCGGTTACCTGCCGGATGACTGGGTTTCCGGAGGCGATCCCGTTCTGGCTTTCGACCGTGATGGCAATGTCTACATGACGAGCATTTCGATCGGCGTTGAGGAGTTTTCCATCGGGCCGGTGTACACGAGCTCCATGGTGTCGAGTATCGCCGTAGCGCGCTCGGAAGACGGAGGTTTTACCTGGCCCCATATCGCCTCCACGGACCGCAGCGGTGTGGAACTGTCAGAGCAGCAGATCGATCCGGGCGGCAGGCTCCGGGGCTCTGTCTCCGTCAGCTTCCTGGATAAACCGTGGATCACGGTGGGCCGGCATCCGAAAAACCGCGATCGTGATGTAATATATGTAACGTACATCGATTTTGAGGTTTTCTACCAGATCATTTACATGGGCGAGCTCCCGCTCCTGCTGCCGCGGGATATGGAATCAACGGTACGCATGGTATGCTCTGAAGATAAAGGCGTAACCTGGAGCGATCCAATAGCGGTCAGTCCCACCGTGCGCAAGGTCTACGGAGAAGTTGATCCTTCCTCCGCCGCTCCCGGGAAGTACGGGACTGATCGCATCGTGCAGGGACCCAGGCCGGTTGTCGACAAGAACGGCCACCTGTACGTGACCTGGATCGACAGCACCGACGACGGCAGCATGGAGGGCCTTGCAGAGCTGCACATTTCTCGGTCCACGGATTCCGGAGAGACATTCTCCGATCCTGTAATTGCTGTGGCTTTCAACGAGCTGCCTTTCCGTCCGCGTAACGCCTATTTCCGTTATTGGGCTTCGGCATTCCCGAAGATTGCTGTCGGACCTGGCAACGAGCTCTACATAGTATACGGCGCCCGCCCGCCGGAGAAGATAAGGGACGATGGGGATATCTATTTCATCCGTTCCCTCGATCGAGGTAAAACATGGAGCAGCCCTGAACGGTTGAACGACGACGACGGTGACGGCCTCCAGTTCTTCCCTGAGATAGACGTCAGCCCGAACGGTATCATTCACGTGATGTGGGGTGATATGCGCGACGATCCCGCACAGACTCGATACCACATCTACTACACCCAGTCCAAAGACAGCGGATTTTCCTGGGGTTTTGAAATGAAAGAGCTTAATCTTATAACCCGCGATACGCGGGTAACGGATTTTCCTTCCAATCCCAACCGCGGCTTTCCCTACGGCTTATTCATCGGCGACTACTTCTCTCTCGCAGCAGCGGAAGACGATGTCTATATGGTATGGGCCGATACCCGTTTGGGGGAATTCGGAGGAACAAATCAGAAAATAGGCTTCGCACGTAAGCGCGCCATCCGTTCCCCTGACATCTTTGTCTCGCCTTCAGCCGGTTCGGGCGGGCAGAGCATTACGATTCAAGGCTTCAATTTCCAGCCGGAAATGAACGTAATGATCCAGCTCCAGGATACCACGATTGCCACAGCCCGCACAAATCGGGATGGACGCTTCAGTGCCGGTATTTATATCCCTGTAACGGGCGAAGGACCTCAGGCCCTCCGTGTTTTCGATTCATCGGGCAACATGGCGGCGACTTCCTTCTACACAGAGTTCGGTTTCGACAATATCGAGCAGATGTACCGCGACCTTCTGTACGAAATCCAGGACTTGAGTCGCAGTCTTAAAACAGAACCATAGGTGCTGATATGAAACGATTACATTCTACAGGTTTGGCTAATACACTATTGTTTTTAATCTCCGTTCTTTTTCTATTCGTATGGGTCCCGGAAGCACAGGCGTTTCCGGATCCACCCCACAGTCTTCCCGGTCCCGCAGTAGACCGGCTCATTTTCCGCGCTTTTGACGTGGATAGAGCTACCCGCGACCTGGAAGCGGGCAACATGGATCTCTACATGTTCAGCCTTAAAATCGCGGCTGCGCAGCGTTTGAAAAGGGATGCCCGGTTCAGCCTGTACGAAGCCCCGGCCTCCACCCTCTCGCTGCTCCTGAACCCGGCGCCGGCGCCTGCCGGCCAGCTCAATCCCTTTTCCCTCCGCGAAGTCCGGCAGGCTGTCCATTATCTTATCGACCGCGAGTTCATAGCCCGCGATATCTACAGCGGGATGGCGGCGCCTATGGTTACTCAAGTCAGCCCCCGGGATTTCGACTACCTTACCGTTTACGATATCGAGCACAGCTCGGGAATTGTATACGATCCGGAATATGGGCGCGAGCTGATCAGCAGTGCGATGAAGGAAGCGGGGTCGAAGCTCGTAGACGGCATATGGAATTATGGAGGCCAGCCGATCCGCCTGCGCCTCATCGGACGTGTGGAGGATGAGCGGCGTAATATTGCCGATCTGGTGCGCACCGAGTTAGAGCGGGCCGGATTCATGGTGGCCGTTTCCTACCGCCCTTTTGCCGCCGCCGTCTTTTCAGTTTACGCAAGCGACCCGCAGAGCTTCGAATGGCATATTTACACCGAGGGATGGGGACGTTCCGCTCCGCAGCGCTACGATTTCGCCTCCGTAAACTCTATGAATGCCCCGTGGCTTGGAAACATGCCCGGATGGCAGGAACTCGGTTTCTGGCAGTATTCGCATTCCCAACTCGACACCCTGGGAAAGCAGCTCTTCCGCGGTGAGTTTTCGAGCCTCTCCGAGCGTAATGAGATATACCGCCGCATGACGGAGCTCGGTCTGGATGAATCGGTGCGTATCTGGCTCGTAACCGCCGTTAACAGTTTCCCGGCTCGAAAGGAGGTAAAGGGTATATCGAGGGACCCGGTTGCCGGGCTGCGTTCACCCTGGACACTGCGCGAAGCATATATTCCCGGGCAAAAGGATTTAACCGTCGGCCATCTGTGGGTATGGACCGAACGTACCACATGGAATCCTGTCGGTGGTTTCGGCGATGTGTACAGCGTGGATCTCTGGCGCTGCCTTCACGACCCGCCTATATGGAACCACCCGTTTACCGGCATTCCACAGCCCATGCGCCTCGACTACAAGATCGTAACGGCGGGACCGAAGAACAAGCTCGAGGTGCCCTCCGATGCTGTTATGTGGAACTCCGATACCGATCGCTGGAAATTCGTGGGTTCAGGGGTTCAGGCTGTCAGCAAAGTAACGTTTGATTACTCCCGTTACTTCCAATCCACATGGCATCACGGCCAGCCCATTACCATGGCCGACATCTTCTACTCCATTGCCCAGGGCTACGAGCTGGCATACGACCGGGACAAGACACGGATCGAGGTCGCCCTCGGTGTAACCAGCCGGCCTTACCTGGAGACCTTTCGAGGTTTCCGGCTCGTTGACGATAAAAGTCTCGAGGTGTACGTCGATTACTGGCACTTCGAAAAAAACCTTATAGCATCGTATTCCAGTCCCGCCGGCGTGAACATGCCCTGGGAGATCGTGGCTGCCATGGACGACCTGGTATTTTCTCAGAGGCGGGCGGCCTACAGCGATACGGCTGCATCGCGTTTCAACGTTGCCTGGATAAGCCTTGTCATGGATCGGGACGCCCGGATGGTGGAGCGTACCTTACGCCGTTTTGAAAAGGAAAGCTCTGTGCCCGAAGGATATTTCCGTGTGGGCTCTGAAAACCTGGTAAGCAGGGAAGCCGCCCTCGAGCGCTACAGGGCTGCACTCCAGTGGTTCAAGGATAAAGGACATCTCGTTGTCAGTAACGGTCCCTTCTTCCTGGAACGCTACGATCCTCCGGCCCAATATGCCGAGTTGATCGCCTTTCGGGACAAGGGATACCCTTTTAAACCCGGAGACTGGGATTTCGGCAGTCCGCCGGTCATAGAGATAGAAAGGATCGACTCGGTCAGCGTAAAAGCCGGGCAGAGTACGGATATAAAAGTAACGGTGAACGGACCGGGACGGCTGGACCTGCATTACCTGCTTCTCGATCCGGCCGTTAGCAGCGTGGTGACCAAAGGCGAAGCCGAGGCCGGTTCTAAAACGGGAGAATTTATCATTTCTCTCCCGGCCAATGTTACATCCAGGCTCTTTCCGGGGTTGTATCAGCTGTACCTCGTCGCCTGCAGCGACGCTGCAGCTTTCGTTGAGGATCGCACCGTGGATGTCGATGTCGAGTAGAAGTTCCGGTGGGAATTCCATTCTCAAGGGAGGCGCCCCGGTACCTGTCGTGAGGAAAATGGCAGTACGTGCCCTCACCATGATCGCAGTGCTTCTGGTAGTCCAAATTCTGGTGGTAGTGAGCCTGGGAGCTACCGGCTACTCCGACCGCATGCTCGATGCGATCGTCGGGGAACAGCTGCGAGGTATTCGAACTTCCCTTGCCGAAACCATTCGCGACCCGGATCGGCTGGAAGAAGCGCTGCAGGCTCACAAAGAGGAACTGGAAAGCGCCTACGGCATCGACCGCCCATGGTACACACGTCTTCCCGGAATGGTATTTCGGGTTTTCACCCTGGATCTTGGTGAAGCCCACACCCTGAGAAGCTCCACCGGGAGCAACCGTGTGGTGGACATCGTTCTGGAGCGTATTCCCAACTCCATCCTCCTTCTCACCACATCACTCCTTAGTACTGCTACAATCGGCATATTCGCCGGCGCCCGCCTGGCAAGCCGTCCCGGCGGCCTGCTGGACCGCATGATCTCCAGTTTCTCAGCTGTATCCTTCGCCCTGCCCACCTGGTGGATCGGCATCCTCCTGATCCTCCTGTTTACTTATCAACTGGGAATCCTTCCCTCGGGCGGCATGTACAGCGCGCCTCCTCCGGAGGGGGGTTTGCCCCGGTTCTTCGACCTCCTGCATCATGCCCTGCTCCCAATTTTCACCCTCGTGCTTACCAGCCTCGGCCCTTACATATACGTTATTCGTACAATGACGCTCAACATTGCTCAGAGCGACCATGTTACCGTGGCAAGAGCTAAAGGGATGAGCGAGCGAATCGTAAACCGGCGGCATATCCTCCGTGTGGCGGCGCCGCCTATCGTTACCGGTCTTATTCTCGGTTTTGCCAGCACCCTGGGAGGATCGATACTGGTGGAAACGGTCTTCAACTGGAGGGGAATGGGGCGGCTCTATTACGAGGCGATAGCAGGCACTCCCGACGAAATGGTCATTGTTGCGCTGACCTTCGTCTATACCCTTCTCTACGTCGGCGCGCGCATGATCCTCGAAGTGCTCTACGTTTTTTTAGACCCAAGGGTAAGGTACGGTTGATATGGTACGGGCTGTATGAAAATTAAACCCCTGATCCGCACACTCTGGAAGAGCACTCCTGGAAAAATGGGTATGATCCTGCTCGGTTTCCTCACTCTCGTTTCGCTGTACGTGGTCGCCACCTACCCGCCGGACTTCGGCCCCGCACGGTGGTCCAATCCTACACTGTGGGCCGATAATCCCAAATCCGCCCCCCCGGTCTGGATCAATCTCTTCACATCCCGAAAACCGGCAAAACACCGGGTAATAGAAATGAAAGCGCCTACACGGATCAACTCGTTGGAAAGGGCTAACGAGCAGGTTTATGAAATATCATTCAACCACTATGCTGATGAGCCGCCCACTTTTTTATCCCTTTCGATTTCCGATGTGTCCTACCAGGTGCGTCCCCCGGTGGTAACCGTTGTCCTGATACGGCCTGACGGAAACAAGGTTACACTCCTTCGCCATGTCATAAGGGGACCCCGGCGCGGAGAGAAAGCGCCGTTCAGGCGTCATGAAAACGAATCTCTGCGTGTAGTGCTCGGCGCCGATGAAAGGGCTGTCGATGGTCTGATTGAAATATTCGCCGCCAAATACAACCTCCAGGTGGAACGCGACCTTATTCGCGACAACGTTGAAGCCGCTCTCTTCGGGACTCCATCGCGGGACAGCGATTTTCGAATGCTCGATGGAAGCTACTGCATTGAAGTGCGTGTCCTGGCGGCGGGCTCGGATGACAGGGCTGCCTCGGTGAGGATAACGGTCGGGGGATCAGTTTACGGCGTGATGGGAACGGACGCCCTGGGGAGGGACCTTGCGGAAGGATTGTTATTCGGCCTTCCTATCGCACTCCTCATCGGGATCTCCACATCGGTTGTAAGCACTCTGCTCGGTATGAGCCTGGGACTGGTCAGCGGTTATGCGGGGGGACGAACAGATATCCTGATTCAGCGGGCGGCCGATATTGTGGCAAACATCCCTGTGCTTCCTCTGCTTATTTTCCTCGTCTTTATAGGCGGCTCACAGCTGTGGCTGATTCTCCTCGTCCTGGTAGTCTTCAGCTGGCCGGGGCTTACGATCATGGTACGCTCCATGGTGCTGCAGCTGCGCACGGGCCAGGAGGTGGAAGCGGCACAGGCGCTCGGTGCGTCCGGGACGCGGATCATTTACCGCCATATATTCCCGCACGTAGCCTCCTATATTCTCGCCCAGTTGGTGTTCTTCGCACCTTCGGCCATTCTGGCTGAAGCAGGACTGAGTTTTCTAGGTTTGGGTGATCCGCGGATTCCCACATGGGGGCAAATTCTTGAATACGGGTTTAAAACAGGCGCGGTTTTTCTCGGATACTGGTGGTGGATCATTCCTCCGGGACTTCTCATCGTTTTGACTGCGGTAACATTTATGTTCCTGGCCCTGGGACTCGAACCGGTGGTCGATCCAAGACTGAGGGGGAAAAGATCGTGGCATTTTTAGAAGTAAAGGATCTCTCCCTGTACTATGCCTCTCCGGAAGGTCCGGTACGGGCCGTGGATTCCGTTTCCTTCAACCTCAATCGGACAGGTGAAACTCTGGGTATTATCGGCGAAACGGGCAGCGGCAAGTCGAGTCTGGTCATGGCCCTGACACGCATTCTGCCGCGGAACGTAGACCTCTGCCGCGGGGAAGTGCTGTTCCAGGACACGGAGCTGATGGCACTTTCCAACGAGCAGTTCAGGCGGGAGGTAAGGTGGAAGAAAATTGCCGTTGTGTTCCAGGGAGCGATGAACGGCTTCAATCCTGTCCTCAGGGTGGGCAGCCAGCTGACCGAACGAATGCTCGTGGAAAAGATCCCATTTCAACAGGCTCGCAGGGAGGTGGAAGAAATATTGGAATCCGTGGGGCTTCCGAAAGATATCTTCAACCGCTATCCTCATGAGCTTTCAGGAGGCATGAAACAGAGGGTAGCCATAGCTATGGCCCTCTCTCTCAAGCCCCCGCTCCTCATTCTCGATGAGCCTACATCGGCACTTGATGTAAGCGTGCAGGCACAGATCATGAACGTGCTGAAACGTTTGAAATGGGATATGGGTCTATCCATGCTCTTCATTACCCACGATATTGCCCTGGCAAGCGATATAAGTGACACGGTCGCCGTGATGTACGCCGGACAAATCCGCGAGTACGGCTCTGCCGACAAAGTCCTTCCGGATCCGATGGATCCCTACACTCAGGAACTGCTCGCCAGTATTCCCCGGCTGAGGGGGGAAGATAAACCTCGTTTTGTATCGGGAATGCCGCCGGATCCTGTCTCGCCGCCTTCCGGCTGTCGTTTCCGCCCCCGCTGTCCACGAGCCTTCGATCTCTGCGGCCAAGAGCCTTCTCTCTTCGAAGTAAGCACCGACCACTATGCCCGGTGCTGGCTGTACGGCCCGCCGCAGATCTCAGATCCGCCACCACCCCGAATCCCGCTAGAGGAGCAGACATGACCGGCCAGGCCTCCGGAACTGAGCTGATCAGCGCCTCGGATCTCAAGGTTTACTTCTTTACACGTGCAGGC
>CBDUZM010000034.1:0-13434 GCA_965371685.1 uncultured Spirochaetaceae bacterium
TATCTTTCCGTTGATCTGGCATACAACGGTTACCTCTTCTTCCCGGGTCAGCTCTTCATTCCATTCAGGCCAGAATACTCTTGCGAGCGACGGCGGATGTTTCAGCTTCTCCCAGAGCTCTTCCGCCAGGTGAGGGGCATAAGGGCCCAGGAGCTTGACGAAAGATTCCCAGAGCCGCCGGGGGACGGTCTTCTCCCGGTACAGCTCATTGGTGAAAATCATCATCTGCGCGATGGCAGTATTAAACTCCATGCCGTCAGTATCCAGGCTGACCTTTTTTACAGTCTGATGCAGCAGCTTCGTTAACCTGCCGGAAGGCTCGTTATCCGAGAATTCTTTCTCGGAAATCCGCCAGATCCGATCCAGGAAACGCTTCACACCGACAATTCCGCGGGTCGACCACGGCTTGGATACTTCCAGCGGTCCCATAAACATCTCGTATACTCTCATGGCATCGGCGCCGTATAACTTAATAATCTCGTCGGGGTTGATAACGTTTCCAAGAGATTTGGACATCTTGACGCCCCCATCTCCCAGAATCATACCCTGATTCACCAAACGCATAAAAGGCTCGTTGGTATTTACCAGGCCGATATCGAACAACACCTTATGCCAAAACCGGGCATAGAGGAGGTGGAGAACGGCATGCTCGGCGCCTCCAACGTAAAGATCCACGGGCATCCAATAATCCACCTTTTTCCTGGAGGCAATTTCATCTTCGTTGTGGGGATCAAGATAGCGGAGGTAGTACCAGCAGGAACCGGCCCATTGGGGCATTGTGTTGCTCTCCCTCCTCGCTTCACCGCCGCAGCGCGGACAGGTTGTATTTATCCACTCGGGTATGGCCGCCAGAGGTGATTCCCCCGTTCCGGTAGGTTTATAGCTTTCAACTTCAGGAAGAAGAAGGGGAAGCTCATCGAAGGGCACGGGAACCGTGCCGCAGTCGGTGCAGTGAATTAGCGGAATCGGCTCCCCCCAGTATCTCTGTCTGGAAAAAATCCAGTCCCGAAGCTTATAGTTGACGGCTTTTTCCCCGCGGCTGCGTTTCTCGAGCCAGTCAACAATTCGCTCTTTGAAGGCCGGCGTGGACAGCCCATCGAACTCTCCGGAATTTACCGCAATCCCGTCCCCGACATACGCTTCGTTCAGCTCATAGAGAGAGCCGTCCTTTGAAACCACCTGGATAATAGGCAGTGAAAACTTTTTGGCAAATTCGAAATCTCTCTCGTCATGGCCCGGCACAGCCATGATGGCGCCCGTGCCGTATGATAGGAGAATGTAGTCGGATATCCAGATTGGTATCTTTTGATTGTTCACCGGATTAACTGCATAGGCGCCGGTAAATACTCCGGTCTTCTCTTTAGCCAGATCGGTACGTTCCAGGTCGGATTTCATCCGGGCGCCCCGCATATAATTCTCCACATCATTCCTGTACTGTCCTGTGGTTATGCGATTAACAAGGGAATGCTCAGGCGCCAGCACCATGTAGGTTGCGCCGAAAAGAGTATCCGGCCGGGTCGTGTAAACTTCTATATCGTCGGTTTCATCCGCCAGGGTGAAGCGGACATTGGCGCCCTCGCTCCTGCCGATCCAGTTCCGCTGCATGAGCTTCAGGGAATCGGACCAATCGAGCTTGTCCAGATCGGCAAGCAATCTATCAGCATAGGCGGTTATCTTCAATATCCACTGGCGGATATCCTTTCTCACTACCCTTGCGTGGCAGCGCTCGCACTCGCCATTTTTAACCTCTTCGTTTGCCAGGCCGGTAAGACAGGAAGGGCACCAGTTGATAGGCACCGTATCTTCATATGCAAGACCTTTCTCCCATATCTTTAAAAAGATCCACTGAGTCCACCTGTAGTAATCGGGCTTGTGAGTGCAGATCTTCCTATTCCAATCGTACGAGAATCCCAGCGCCTTTATCTGCTCTTCGAATTTCTCAATGTTCTTTTCGGTGGAAATTTTAGGGTGGGTTCCGGTTTGAATGGCATAGTTCTCCGCGGGTAATCCGAAAGAGTCGTAGCCCATGGGATGAAGGACATGAAAACCTTTCATCCGCAGATAACGGCAGTATATATCGGTAGCAGTATAACCTTCCGGATGCCCGACGTGGAGCCCCGCGGAGGAAGGATAGGGAAACATGTCCAGTATATAACGGATCTTATCTTTCGGTACCTTATCGTCTTCCGTTACCGCGAAAGTTCCGTTTTCCTCCCAATAGTCCTGCCATTTTTTCTCGATCGAAGTAAACGCGTAATCTGCCATGAGGAGCATAATACAGAATGGCTGATGCAAAGTCAATTATGCTTGCCACCACCAAGAATCCTGGCATTTACTTCGTAAATGCTTGACGAGGAGTATTTTTTTGTATACCTTAGCCGTGTTCATTCTTAAAAAACGGTGAATTGAAGGGAGAGTTCATGTCAAAGTCCCATAGAGGCAGAGGCCTTTACGAAAGAATCAGGCGGGGCCGGGGCACATGCCCGGTATGTAAGCGAACAGGCGTCAAGGTGTTATACAGCTACGAGCATGAAGGAAAAACGTTAGAGATCTGTAAAATTTGTAAAGCAGCTATCGCACACGGGAAAAAGAAGGAAGCTCTCAGCAGCCTGTCCTGATTTCCCGCATATCAAAAAGAGAGTCCCACACCGAGCTGCAGGTACTTGAAGAACCAGCCGACCGTGTACCAGTATAGAGGATCCGTAAGCTCAATTTGAGTAATTCCTATTCCCAGTGAAGCTTCGGCTGCAAGGGTAAAATGCCCGAAAGCCCTCTTCCATCCGAAAAGAGGACCCACCCCGGTTCGTAACATATAATCCACATTCGGCAGAGGGGGCCTGTTCATCCACTGCATGGGAACGGCAATCCCATAATAGAGGTTCTTTGTAAAATAGCGGTTAAACGATGTGGTCAGTAATATTCCCAACCCTTTTTCAAAACCGCCTTTCTCCGGCCACCCTTTCACTATATAGGCATACAGCACTCCGGGCTTAAGTGAAAGCTCGAAAGATTCGAATTTCATGCTGTAATCGAGCTGTATTATACCGAAAAGGGGCATAACCCCGTTGACTGTAAGAGATATCCTTTCGGTTTTCCTATCCGGAAAAGCAAAAAACGGGATAACGATAAATAAGAAAAGCAGTATCCGCTTCTTCATATCGGCTCCATTATCAGATTAATTCGGAAAAAAAGCAATCTACTATTTAAAATCGAGAGCCGCAATCTTGTCCACCCGGACCTGATGGCGCCCGCCCGAGAAAGATGTTTCCATGAAGACACTCACCATTTCGGCCGCCGGATCCGTATAGGACATTCGTCCGCCAAAGGCGATAAAGTTGGCATTGTTGTGTGCCTTTGCCATGCGTGCGGCATAAGTGTCGCACAGATTGGCGCACCGTATTCCCCTTATCTTATTGGCTGCAATGCTTACCCCGAGACCCGTCCCGCAGACCAGTATCCCGAAATCGTACCCACCCTTCTTGTATTCTCTGCAGGTTGCTGCGGCAATGTCCGGGTAATCGACCGGATTTTCGCTATCCACACCCATATTCTTGACTTTGTTTCCCTTTCCCTCCAGAAAACCTATCAGGTGCTGTTTCAACGCCAACCCCCCGTGGTCAGCGCCGATGATGATATTCATTGCTCCTCCATCAATACCAAATTATAATTCTTCACTTTTCAACTTTCAACCGGGACAATCGTTTAAAGCTTTCCTTCAGCTCAATGTAAAGCTCCTTGAACAGGCCGAACATATCCTCGTACAGACTGCTGTTCGCCCTGTCCGGCTGTATGCCGGAGTGTATCCTGACACAACTCCCGGAGGCTTCAACCGGACTCGCGAAGGCGCCGATCGAAGCCAGACCTATACAGGCGCCGCCCATGAGCTCGGATTCTGTTACGGCGGGAATAAGAATATTTTTTCCCGTTATATCCGCTTTGATTTGGTTCAAAACCGGATTTACTGCCTGGCTGCCGGCAACACGTATATCCGAGATATGAAACGCATTCTCCTCCATTATTTCCAGAATGGCCTGGATGGAAAAGCCTATGGACTCCGCTACTGCCCTGGCCATTTCCTTCCTTCCGTGGAGGAGAGTCAGCCCGACAAAGCATCCCTTTGCATAGGGATCTCTTTGTGCGGATCGCCTCCCCGCAAGATAGGGCAAAAAGAGCAGTCGCCGGGCGCCGGGAGGGACATCCCGGATATCCCTGTAGAGTGTCGGGAATCCCTCTTTATGATAACCGGCTATCCGGGCATACCATTCCAACGCCTTTCCGGTTGTGGAAATCAGACCGGAAACGTTGAACAACCCTTCCGTAAGGTGGGGCAGGCAGATAAGCCGCATATCACTGCACTCCTTATTCGTACAGTGGTTGATGCCTTCCGACGTCCCTGCCCTGTCGCAGGTGTCACCGGGCGCCAATGTGCCTGTCCCTAATAGAGACATTAGGAAATCCGGCCCTCCCGCCGCCACCGCTGTTCCGGCGTTCAATCCCGTATCGGCAGCCGCTGCTTTACCTACACTGCCAAGACTTACACCCGGCCGGACGAAAGGCGGAAATCGGTTCGGATCCATGCCCAGTGCTGTCACCGCTCTGTCCGTCCACATCAGGCGCTTAAAGGAAGAGGACGGAAGCACGGCACAGGCATTCCCCGTAAGATAGTAGTTGATATAGTCCGGGCAGGGGATGAAAAAACGTGTCCTTTCATAGAGCTCCGGTTTCTCCTTGAAGATCCAGTAGGCTTTGGCTAGGTAAAAAGAAGTATCCACTTCGAGTGCCGATTCCTCTGCCGCCTGTCCTTCTTCGCCGATGCCCCTCCTGTCCATCCACGTAATAGCTGGATATAAGACATTGCCCGCCTCATCGATACAGAGCAGTGTCGGCCCGTTGCCGCTGACAACGACGACGCTGATTTCATCCGCCCTCCCCACTAACAGCTCCGGCAGAGCTCCCTTGAGCGCCGAGAGCCACGATCCGGGATCGATTTCATAACGCTCTTCTCCATTCCCGTGCAAGAGGGTAACCGGCACAGCCCTTCGATCGAGGAGGCGCCCCTCGAGGTCGAATATGCCTGCCTTAACGACAGAAGTTCCTATGTCGAGAGATAGAACCATATCCCGCATATATTGTGTTTATTCCAACTGAACGTCAAGCCATCCTCGCCTTGTGATTTCTTTATAATAATTATAATATAACCCGATATCAGCGCCCGGATATCGGGCTCTATAGCAAGGAGAAAACATTGAAATCCAAGATAAGAATCGGTTTTGTGGGCACGGGATGGATGGGAGAACAGCTCCTCAACAAGATACCTCTCAATCCCCATGCCGAAGTGGCTGCCGTATATGACGTGAATGAAGAGAGAGCAAAAGAAGTCATAGAACACGCCGGGGTCGATCCTTCGTTATACGTAAAAAGTTACGACGAGATTACCGGCAACAAGGCAATCGATGCCGTCATACTCGTCAGCCCGAATGCCTTTCATTCTGCACAGGCGCTTCAGGCTCTGAAGTCGGGAAAGCACGTCTATTCCGAAAAACCTAACTCCACCCGGTGGCAGGATCATCTCGAGTTGGTTAAAGCTGCCGGAGAACATCCCGAGCTGATCACCATGACAGACTACAGCATGTATTTCGATCAGATGGGCCGGAAGATCAAGAATATGATCGACAAGGGAGATCTCGGGATCATCACCCAGGCTCAAATCAACTACCGGCATGCCGTGAATATCCAGGGCGAGAAAGCCTGGAAACTAAAAAGAGAAATCATCGGCGATGCTATAGGCATGGGTATAACGCACTCAGTCTTCATGCTTATCCACCTTCTATCACCGGCAAAACCTGTCTCGGTTTTTGCCACCCATCACCCGAGTACCACGGGCAAATTTGAAGTGGAACCCATATGGAATATCATGATCCAGTTCGACACAGGCGCATGCGGTATTGTGCTTGGTGATATCGAAAACGGTAACGGCTACGACGCCTATCACAACATATTCGGAACAAAAGGCTGTATTATCTACGACTCGCAGACCAAGTTTGAATCTATGATAAAATATTGGACGGAGGATACAGGACGCGAGTGGATTTTCCCGCTGGATCATAAGGAAGAACGAAAGAAGGGCCATGAGGCCTTTCTGTGGCCTGAAGACATCAGCATGCCCGCCTCGGGAGACGTGCTCGAGCATGCAACAAAAGAGATAGTCAACTTCTTCGTGGAGCAAATTCTCGAAGGGAAGAAGTGTTATCTCGGTTTCGACTCCATGAGGATCGTGCAGGATGTAACCTTCGCCTCCCAGCTCTCCGCCGTTCTGAAAAAACCGGCGCAGCTTCCGACGTCACCGGAGGACCTGCGGCGCATACCGGGATAGACCGGGCGGCGTCCGCCGGATATCAATCTTATGAAGATTACCGCCGTTTTCTTCTCCACGTTTATCTTTATCGCACTGATCGTGCTTCTCATAACCTCTCTTGCCGATATTCCCGAAGAGGCTCTCCGGCTTAAATTGATTCCGAGGCTGTCCGATCCCCTCCTCATCCTGTTAAGCTCGGTTGTAGGCTTGATTCTTCTTGGCGCAATGACCGGTGCAGCCGGGTTCCTCGTCTCCAGGCGTAAAAGCGGGACTGCGCGCAAGCAAACAGGAAAAGATCTAGGATTTTTCTATGTTATCGCTTTTATCATTGTTTCCACCGCGCTTATCCTTTTCATCCTCGCCCTTATTATCAGCCTGATCGATTATCCGGACGAAGATGAGCTCAAAGGCCAGGGACTCCAGCCCGAGGAAGGGGAAGAAACAGATGAAGCAAGAGAAGATGAGAAGCCGGGAGAGATATGGGAAGACGGCAACCGGGGACCTCGAGGCGTTCCGAATTTGGAGCGTCGCAACAGGATTATCAGGCTTCTTCTCATCTCTGCGGGTGCGGTTCTCTTTATAATAATTCTGCTGTTCAGCGTTCGCCTTTTCCGTTCCCCCCTACCCGCCAATGCCTCTGAAGAAAGAGAGGCGGAGAAACTCCGAAGGGAACTGGCAAGAGCGGCAAGAGTTAGCCTTGACGACATTCGGAATAATTCCAATTACCGAGTCGCGGTTATCGCCTGTTATGCTCGGATGGAGGAGGTTCTGAGCAGGAACGGTTTCAAACGCCTGCCCCAGCAGACACCGCTTGAGTACATGAAAGAAACATTACGGAGCGCAGGATCATCGGGAAACACCGCATTGCCGAAAGAAATACTGCTGAACCTGACCCGCCTGTTTGAGATAGCCAAATTCAGCACCCATGAAGTAGACAGAGACGATAGAGATGAAGCGATAGCCCGTCTGACCGGGCTGATCGACATCCTTTCTGCAGGATTCAAGGCATGAAAGAAAACAGTAAAAAAACCACCGCAAAGTTTTTATTGAGCGTTTTCCTACTCGCGATCTTGATTCCTGTCATACTCTATCTCTCGACGCCCGGAAAAGCCGAAAAAATAACCCGCCTTTACTTCTCAGGCTATACGCTCATGATCGCCGTAATATACTACACTGCTAAATTTCTCAAGAATTCCTTCAGCAGACAGAGCACACCCCTCCTTGAAAAATATCTGGTCAAAAGCAAGGAAGACACTGTGCTTCCGGGGTATTTCCTCAATACTGTAAAGCAAATCGAAGCCGTCCGCCGGCGCCGCCGTAATTTCAAACGTTCCATAGGAAAAAGATTGGCGGCAATCCTGGAACATAAAATAGAAGGGAATCCGGACGTGGATCTCCCGGACGCCGTCGAACGACTTCGAGAGACAGAAAAACCGGAAGAGAAAGAAGAACGGGCAAACCCGTTTCACCGGATGCGTGAACGGTTTACAGGTAAAGGGATAACCATAGAGGAGATTGAGGGGATTATCGACGCGCTGAAAAAGCTATAGCCGCGCACCAAATGAAAGGAGTTACCGATGGATATTGAGAAAATAGCAGACCGGAGCCGTGAACTCATTAAAGAGCTTGGACGGGTGATAGTGGGAAAAGATCATGTCCTGAAACGGATATTAATGGGTATATTGACCGACGGACATATTCTGATCGAAGATTATCCGGGACTGGCAAAAACCCTGATGGCCCATTCATTTGCACAGATCATGGATATAGGTTTCAGCCGGATTCAGTTCACACCCGATCTTCTGCCCGGAGATATAACAGGAAGCAACATCTTCAACCAGAAGAGCTCTCAATTTGAGTTTAGAAAGGGGCCGCTCTTCGCCAACCTTATTCTGGCGGATGAGATCAATCGTGCAACACCCAAGACACAGTCTGCACTGCTCGAAGCCATGCAGGAACAGCAGATAACCGTGGAGGGAAAGCGATTTCCCCTCGATCCTCCCTTTATCGTTATCGCCACACAAAACCCGATAGAGTTTGAGGGCACCTATCCTCTGCCGGAAGCACAGCTGGACCGGTTCATTATGAAAATCGATATCGGTTACCCTTCTCCGGACGAAGAGCTGGAAATTCTCATCAAGCGCCGGGACAGGAGGAGCGATAACGAGGACCTTCCGGCTCTCGTCGACAGCTCCGAGCTTATTGATATGCAGAGGAGCCTCGAAAGCATATACGCAGGAACCGAGGTCGGCAAATACATGGTTGCTCTGGTGCACGAGACCCGAAAGGATTTCCACGTTCAGGTAGGGGCATCTCCCCGCGGGTCTCTTGCCCTTTTCAAGCTCTCCCGCGCCAATGCGGCTCTTTCAGGCAGGAATTTCGTTACCCCGGAGGACGTAAAGGAAATCGCCGGTATCGCCCTTGCCCATAGAATTATCCTCAAGCCGGAATTCTGGGTGCGGGGAATAAAGGAAACGACGATTGTGAAAGAGATTACGGAAAGAGTGCCGACACCGAAAGCGGAAGAACGGGGATGAATAAGCATTTTACCTTCCGTTATATCACCTACCTGATTATAATATCTGTCTGTCTCTTTGCAGCGGCTGTTTTGAGCCGTATAGAGATAACCTTGATTTCACTGCCTTTTCTTTCCGCTGTCGTCGTCTCACTGTTTTTTGACAAAACACCCTGTATAGATATATCTCACAGCATTACCGGGCAGCGCTTATTTGAAGGCGACAATCTCAATGTCTCTATCAAAGTGCAGGCGTTGGCCAACGCGCCCCTGGTGGAAATTCTCGATCCGCTTCCACAGGGAGCACAGCTTAAGAGAGGGAACAACGATATCGTCACCTCTCTTAAAAAAGGCGAAGAGAAGGTCTTCAACTACAGCTTTTCTGTTCCAAGGCGGGCTCGCTTCACTCTCGGTGGTATGATAATTCGAATCCACAACAGCTCGGGGCTTATATACCGGGAAATGAAGCACAAAGATATTAAGGATTTCGCAGTCTATCCCAAGGCGCCGTCTTTCAAGGAGGATATCCGGCCCTTTCATACACAGGTCAATGTGGGCAATTACGTCTCCAGGGCTATGGGGGAAGGCATTGAATTCGGCGATATTCGCCCCTATGCGCCGGGGGATTCCATCAAAAAAATTAATTGGAAGGCATCCGCCCGGACAGGCTTACTCCACGTAAACGAATACGCCAGGGAGAGAAACAGCGATATCGTGTTGATGGTGGACAGCTTCCGCGATTTCGGCACAGCAGGCGACAGCTATCTTGACCTGGCAGCGAGAACTGCAGCAGCCCTCTCCTTCCAGTTTTTAATGGGTAAAAACAGGGTTGGTTTGATAGAGTTCGGAGGCCGGTTCGTATGGCTTCTGCCCGGCATGGGAACGCGGCAGTGGTACAGAATCCTGGAGAACCTTACGGACATGGAGGTGAAGGAGCGTTACGCCACCCAGGATATTACCGCAGTTCCCCCTAAGATCCTGCCGCCCCAGGCGCTCATCATAGCAATCACCCCTTTTCTGGACTCCAGGTTCAAGGAAGCGGTAATAGACCTCTTCAACCGTGGCTTCGATACGGTCACCCTGAGCCTCTCTCCGTCAGAGCTGATTCGTCGAATTGTTGCGGACAACCCCGAAAATAGGGCAGCCCTGGACATCTTGGAGATGGAAAGGGAAAATAAACTGATGAGTTTGAGAAAAATCGGCCTGCCCATACTACGCTGGGATCCCCAAGAACCATTGGATCTCCTCGCCAGGTCGATAAGAGCCTTGCAGCAGAGGAGAGCCTCGTGATCCGCCTCGTTATTATTGGATTACCGCTCGTTCTCGGGGCCTACACAGTAACGCTTTCCCCCGGTGCGTGGACAATCATCCTGGCGCTGCTGTCTGCCGCCCTCTGTACAGCCGGTGCAGCCTCGCGGCGTTACTCATTTTTAGTGGCCGGAGCGGGTACGGCAATAGCAAACTTCGCAACCGCCATGCCTTCTCCGGACACACCACCCATTATCTGGGGAGCGCTGGGAACCGGTATAGGCGTTTATCTGCTCCTCGAGGTCGGCTATGACTGGATAACAGCTTTCCGAAGACCGGTGGGCTCGAGGGTCTACGCCTCACGGCTCAAGTTTCTCCTTCTGTCGGTTGTCTCCTGCATCGGTCTTACTTTTTTTGCCGTTACCATAAGCTACAATTTCCTGCTGAGGCTGACAGGGAGCATTCCGTTCTGGGCAGCCGTAATAGGCGTGTCGGCAGTTGTCGGTTCCGTGGGAATCCTCATCATGTTCTGGCAAAAAAAACGCTGCCTTGACAGCCTGCTTTTCGAACGGCTAAATAATAGGTAAGGGCTGATTAAAGGCGAAAGGCTGGTAATAAGCGGGGGGATTTAACGAAACAGCGGGAGGTTCAATGATACGGCGAGATCTCGGAAAAACCGGGTTAAAAACATCGGTTATAGGTTTCGGGGGTTTTCATCTTGTTGAAACCGCCCGAAGCGATGCGGAAAGACTCCTTAACCGTTATCTGGATGAAGGCGGAAATTATATAGAGACGGCGAGGGGGTACGGGAGCGGTATATCAGAAAGGAAGATAGGAGATGCTGTTTCTCACAGGCGGAATGAATATATTCTGGCAACTAAAAGCGGGAGAAGCAAGAAAGAGGAAATACTCGATTCCCTCGATCAGAGTCTCGCTGCTTTGAAGACAGACCATGTAGATATACTATTCATGCACGGCGTGCAAACCATCGAAAAAGCGGATGCGGTTTTCGGTCCGGGGGGCGCCATGGAAGGCGCCCTGAAGGCGCAGAAGGACGGGAAGGTGCGTTTTATCGGAATAACAGGACACGGCCAGCCGGATGCCCTGGTCTATTCGATAGAGCAGTATTCCTACGATGTAATGATGACAGGCCTTAACTACTACGACCGCTTCAATTACCCGAAAATAGAATCCGTGCTTCTTCCTGACTGCCTGGATCGGGGAACAGGCGTGCTGGCCATGAAAAGCCTTGCGGACGGCTATCTCTTCAGGTCTATAGAACAGGCGATTCGCTATACGCTGAGCCTTCCTGTTTCGACGGTGGTTATAGGCATTAACACCGAAGAGTATCTGGAGAGAGACCTGAAAGCCGCCTCTCATTTCTCTCCCATGAGTGAAGAAGAAAAGGAAAAGCTATTCAACGAAGCTCCGGAACTTGGAGATTATGTATGCCGGCTGTGCAAGAAATGCAAGGATAAAGACGGCTTCGAACCCTACCTTATCTTCCTGCTGGAGGGAATGTTCGACCGCCAGATGGACGATGGAAGGGTACCTTCAACAGAGCTCGATGCTCTAAGAGAAAGGCTGAAGTTCTGGTTCGGTCAGACAACCCGGGCACAGGATATATACCGGAGTCTTATCGCTAAAGTAGATCCTGACAGGGACTATTCCTATCTCAATTCCCTGTGCCCTTACGGCATAGATATCGATCGTAAACTGAAAATATGCCATTCAAAGCTCTCTTTGGATGGCTATATATTTTAAAAGAGAATAACAACAAAGGAAGGATCATACCATGTATTTAACAGGATTTGCTGACGAAGCGGCTGACGATATCGACGGACAGATTCGCGCCACCAGTGAGCTCGGGTGGCAGTATATCGAATCCCGCAGTATAAACGGGAAAAACATTCATGACATCCCGGACAGTGATTTCGACGAGGCCTGCGGGAAACTTCAGGATGCCGGGATCGGCATCAACTGCTTCGGCTCGGCTATTGCCAATTGGAGCAAGCAGATAACCGAACCCTTCGACTCTTCCCTCGAAGAGGCCCGCAGGGCTATTCCAAGGATGAAGCGGATCGGAACCGGACTGATCCGTATAATGAGTTTTGCCGTCTTGAAAGACCGCGGACCGGATGATCAAATGGAAGAGGAACGTTTCAGGCGGGTGCGAGAGCTTTATAAGATGTTTACAGACGAGGGAATTACCCCGGTTCATGAAAACTGCATGAACTATGGTGGAATGGGATGGACCTATACATTGAAATTGATAGAAAATGTTCCGGGTTTAAAGCTTGTATTCGATACGGGCAATCCCATAGGTTCGAATGATTGCATCAAACCGCAGCCGTATCCCAGGCAGTCTTCCTGGGAATTCTATCAGCACGTAAAGGAACACGTGGCTTACGTGCACATCAAGGACGCTATATGGGACGCGGAATCGGAGAAACCACAACCAACCTTCCCCGGGGAAGGTCAAGGGGATGTACGAAGAATAGTCAAAGACCTATTGGACGGAGGCTACGACGGCGGTTTTTCCATAGAGCCGCATATGGTAGTCGTAGCCCATGAAAAAACCGAGTCGGTAAATAACAGCCTCCGGTTCGAAAACTATGTGGAGTACGGCCGAAGAATGAAGGCAATTATAGATGAGTTATCTGTTTAGGATGCTCCTTCCCGCTTTCCCATACTTCAACGTTTACAGCCATATTGCCAAAATAACTACTGCACTCGGTCCTGTCTGTGTCGCCACGGCGGCCGACAGTCTCGAATTCTGGGACGTAGAGGTTATCGATGAGAACAACTGCCGGAACCGCCGCTGCCCGAAAGACCGCTATGGCTATCCCGACCACGAGAAGCTTCAGAAGATGCGGCCGGCTGATGCAGTCGGCTTCTACGGTTCACTGTCATCCACTGCTCCCCGTCTTTACAAGCTGGCCTCTCTCTACAAAAAACTTGGAGCACATACAGTCGCAGGCGGAAAACACATAGAGAATCTTCCCCAAGAAGCGCTGGCTCATGATCTTGATGTTGTCGCTTTTGGTGATGGTGAAGAGACCATAAAAGAATTCCTGCTTTACTGGCAGAAAGCGGCAGACTTCGAAAACGGGCGGGGTCTCGAAAAGATTGCCGGTATCGCCTTTCTTAAGGATGAAAAGATAGTAAAAACACCGGAAAGACGGCCCATCACAGCCTTTGATGGGCAGCCCGATCCGGATTTCGATCTTCTCAGATACGCCAAGATGCGCTACTACCCTATAGGAAGAATACGCGGCTGCAATATGAACTGCGAATTCTGCGCTGTCAAGGATAA
>CBDUZM010000035.1:0-13245 GCA_965371685.1 uncultured Spirochaetaceae bacterium
TCACCGTCGGGAATACGGGCGTTCTTAAGGATAATCCTGTTCCCCGAAACCTGGACAGAAGGATAATCCAGCCAGTCGAGGAGCGTCGCAAAGGTCAGCTGGGCAAAATAATTTCCCTTGTACTCGTAAAGAAGATCTATACGCCTTCGTACGCCGTCTTCGTCTACAACTACATTGACAAAACCGGCGCCCTTTCCCCCTGCAAGTATGGGCATGATAGCCGGACGGATATCTACAGCTTTCCGGGGCCATTCGGAGTCTGCCTCTATGTTCTTAACAGATACTGTCTCAACTGCATGATCTCTAAGCTGCTCTGAGATCACCGCGTCTTCTGAAGTAAGCATATTTACGGTGAAATAGGTATTACCGAAGAGCTTAGCCGCTTTTCCCAGGTATGCATCGTTGTCTCTTGCAATTTCCCCGACCTTTTCGAGGAGGACCTGTTTTGAGCTCGATGTTTCCTCGGAGAGGTAGCCGACATAGTCATCCATGTCCTTGAGAGATATGGTACCGGCTTTCAATGCTTGAAAGAGATTGGTCATATTGGCATCGATCCGGCTGAATTCATCGGAAAAGAGCTCGGGTATCTCCTTGCTGAGAACATCGTCATTTATTCCCCTGGGACTCTTATCGGTATACTCAATGTCGAAAACAGCATAATTGGCGTCGAACTCTTTCATCAGTATAAGGCCGTCAGCCATAATATCGCGGCTCCAGGGAAAGATTCCGACCTTGGAGATAGCAACATCGTCTATATCTACAAACAGGATTGACTCATTCTCTGATATTCCCGGTTTTACCCGAAGGAGAAAATCATACAGCTTGTTGTCTATTATCCTGTAGAGGCGTGTGAAATTCGCGGCAGAGAAAAAGGCGGCAATAATAAGTGGTATAAGAAATAAATATCGGTTTTTTCTTTTCATTTATACTCTCCCACTCGTATTATATAGAAAAAAGCAAGATTTTTCCAAAGGGGCATCCGGGAAAAATGTTAACTTTTTTTCTTTTTATTTGTAAAAAAATAATAATGCGATATATTATTATGTGTATCAGCTTTACACATTATCATACGTTCGGATTGAGCGTTAAGAAAGACAGGCATGCATAAATTATTTTTGACAGAGCGCCGCTTACTAATCACTCTTTGTATTTTTTTCATAGGGTTCGGAACACACGGTTTCCTGTCGGCTCAGTCCAATGCTTTGATAGATGATTTTCTGGCCGAAGAGAGTGCCTCCTTTGGTAAAGCTGTCTATTTTGTGATGGCAGCCTCGGCTATAATCGCTGAGGACAGCAGCCTTGAAGGAGCGGTAAATGCTCTTGGCGCCAGGGGATGGCTTGTAAAGGATAAGAAGCCGGATGAACCGATTACTCTTGGTGAGTATTCCCTCTTGATCATGAAAGCGTTGGATATACATGGTGGTATCATGTACAGGATCTTTCCGCGCCCTAGATACGCTGCAAGGGAGCTGGATTATCTGGGTTTTATAGTGGGTAAAAGCCATCCCGGAAGATCGATTTCCGGTGAAGAAGCGCTTCGAATGCTGGGAAGAATACTCGAATGGCGGGAGGAGCAGACATGATATCGGCGAGGCTGTCGATTACAGCCGTTCTCCTCCTTATAGTTAGTGGTTTTTTTCTTTTCGGATTTGACTATGGCGCAATTATCGAGAATGCCACATCTTTAAATTGGACTGATGAGCTTGTCGTTACTCAGAAGGATAAGCTGTCTCTCTGGATCGATATAGGGAAGAACGAGCGTTTCGATTTAGCGATACAGGGCAGTTATACGTTTTCTTTGGATATGCTGTATCTCTTTGACCTTGACTTCCTGTACCACTCAGGGGAAGTTCCCGGATTTCTCGGTAAACGCTCACTATTGTCCTTTAATGCAGGAAGAATCGTTCAATCGGATTTCACCGGTTATGTGTTGGATCACCGATCCGATGGTCTGGCAATTTCAACCGCCAATCCGGCTTTTAACCTGACACTGTCCGCCGGCTATACAGGGCTTCTTCTGAAACCTGTATCCTACATCAACATGTCAAAGGGGGATGTGCTGGACCTTGTTGACGATACCGAATTCTGGGCGCCCCCAAGGTTGATAGAGGTAATTACCTTGAGCTTTCCGGAGCTATTTTACCGGCAGGACATAGATTTGTCGTTTGTCGGACAGCAGGATTTCAGGCAGGATGTGCTTCAAGAGGGTGAAACGGTAGAGAGTCCGGCAGAGGGAGGCGCCGTAAATACCCAGCATGTGGGAATCGGCTTGTCCGGACCGGTCGTTCCGTCTCTCTACTACGAGCTGTTCGGCTACTTCGGTACCGGCTCGACCCTTACTTATTTGACAGGTTCATATAAAAAAACTCTCATCCTATCGTATCTTTTGGGTGGAGAGATAAATATCTTTCTGGAAAGAATCCGTTTTGCAAGACTTACAGCACGGGTTCTCTTTTCCAGCGGGGATGAAGATTTCGACGCCTATATTGACGGAAATACAGCGGGATACTCCCAATTTTTTGTTCCCATATCCATGAGCAGTTTCGGCCTTATCTTTTCTCCCCAGCTGGGGAATCTCTTTCTGGCGGAGCTCGCCGGATCAATCAAACCCTTTGGGGGGAGGGGATTCGGTGAAAAGCTTCAGACCATACTGAAGGGAATAATATTTTTCAGGACAACGACCGGGCCTGTTGCAGAAGCGGGTATAGATCCCGCATCCACAGCCCTTTACCTGGGCACAGAGGTGGATGCGATAATCAACTTCAGACCTTTCTCGGATTTCGGGACATCTCTATCTTTCGGCTGCTTCCTTCCCAATAACAAGCCGGGAAGCGGGGCTTTTCTGGACACGGAAAGAAAGCCGGAAATTCTGGGAAGGTTTGAAGCATCATTCAGTTTATAGCAAGTAAGGAGGCGAATCATGAATAAGAAAGCCCTGATTTTTATCCTGTTCTGCATACTGGTATCTCCGCTCTTTGCAGGAACAGAGATTGTTATCACCGATGTATCGGGGAGAGTGGAGCTGAGACAGCCCGGGGGGAATTGGAAGACAGCAGTCCCGGGAATGCTCCTCACTAAAGGAAGCTACATCTCTACCGGTTTCAACGCGAGCGCCAGGCTCGAGATGGGAGAGACCGTTCTCCTTGTCAAGCAGCTCACACGGATGCAGCTCGAAGAGCTGATGGAGATGGAAGGCCTGCAGACTACCCGGTTTTTCCTCAGAGTGGGCAAGGTGGGGGCTGAAATCAAGACAGCCGAAGGCCTTAAGCATAACTTCACGATAAAGAGCCCCATATCCACGGCGGCGGTGAGGGGAACGAAGTTTGAGTTCAACGGTCTTGAGGTGTCTACGGAAAATGGAGTGGTCGCCTTAATCAATCCTGCGGGTCGGTTAGTCCGTGTCCTTGCAGGAGAGAAGGGAAGCAGCGGCGTGAACAAGAAAGTGACTACACCCAAAGAGAAAAAGAATATGAACACCGACGTTTCAACCAATGGCAGAGGTGTGAAGAGGGCGGTCGGCCACCTAAAACCGGATCTTCCAAGATCAGCAATCGGTGGTATTATTATCATTTGGAGTAAACCTGCTGCAGAGTAAAAGGTTGAGACGGCAATTATAACAGAAGGAGTATTATAATGAAGAAGTTAAAAGGATTAGTGTTGTTATTGGTTGTTGGTATGGCGATCACCGGCTGTTACATGACGCCGGATATGGGGGACGTAGAGCTGAGCCTGGTATTACCCAAGACACTGCTGGAGAAGACTCCCCCAGGCAGTATTATGAAAATAGCGCTTAAGCAAGTAGATCTCGGGCAAGAAGAAAAACTTATCGATAAATGGACATTACCTGTTCCTTCCTACAATCCTGATAAGAAGAGCAGCGGTGTACTCGCTCTGAAGGTTCCAATAGGTATAAACTACCAAATCCATCTCGAAATTAGTGTATTCGAAGATGGTGCCTTGAAGATTGATACCACAGGCACTTCCGGATTTTTTAACGTATGTCCCTATACCGGGAACGTAAAGGTTACTGTAGAATTATCTCCGCCGTAAAGGACGATTAAAAAATGAAATTTTTTAAGGCTTCCATACTGATCCTTTTTAGCGTCTTCCTGACATTCAGTTCGGAATGTCCTGCCGTGCAACGTGCTTCAGCCGAAATTCCTGATCGAGGACCTCGATAATATCCGCAAGGCCGGAGCTTATATAGATCTCCTTTTCTTCTGTAACAAAGACGGCTTCCACCCCTGCAAGGCTTTCTATAAGAGCCATCCCGCTGCCGAGACCTAAAACAAAGACGCCTGTTGAAAGGCAATCCGCAGCAACGGCGCTGTCCGCTACGATACTCACACTTAGAAGCCCGTTTTCCGCCGGGAAGCCGGTGAAGGGATCCAGAATATGGTGGTAACGCCGGCCTTTTTCTTCCGAGTAGCGCTCATACGTACCGGAAGTAACCACCGCCTTGTCGGTTACTTTTACCGCTGCAATCGGGATTCCCCGGCTTGCAAGGGGATTCTGTATTCCTATCCGCCACATCGATCCGCCGGGCTTGTTTCCGAGAGCGAGTATGTTTCCTCCCAGATCCACCAGTGCGGACTCGATTCCCCGGGCACGAAGAAGCCCGGCCGCTGCGTCGGCGGCATAGCCTTTGGCAATCCCTCCGAGATCCAGACGCATATTACGTTTCTCAAGAAATATTGAGTTATTGTCTCTCAGCGTGATGGATTTATAATCCACCAGGGGGCGCCGCTCCCGGATAGTCTCTTCGGCAGGAACCTTGAATGATTCCCTGCCAATGCCCCAGAGCTCAACGAGGGGGCCTATGGTTATATCGAATGTACCGTTGGTAATACGACCGTATTCGATTCCCTCTTTCACTACCTCGAATGTATCGGGGGATACCGCTGCGGGATCGATTCCCGCAGAACGATTTACAGCGTTGACTTCGCTCTTTTCTCTGTTTGTGCTCATGGAATCATCAATTTCCCGGATGCGGGAAAACAGTTCCATGAAAATATCATCAGGACGTTTTTCGAAGAGAGTAATCCTGCAAAAGGTGCCCAGGTAGTATTGCTCTCTGCTTATACTGCGGCTTCCGCTCCCGCATGACTGCAACAGTGATACAAGGAAAAAAGCGACAACAATTGATATAAACGTTTTAACCATGACCCGGACTTTATACCATATATACAGAGGATGGAGTATATACTAAAATGTGCAGTATGAATGTGAATGAAATACTCGATCGACTCGGAAAAGTTACTGTAAATACATGGTTTGACCTCGGCTTATTTATTGACCATTTCAAAGAGAACCGGAAGGTGCCTTCAGCCGAATTCCCCGGGTTTTTCGAAGACTTCCGGGAGGCAATTATAAGGAACGGGATAGCATTCATAACATTTCAATTTGGTATCGACGGGGTCACTATAGAGACGGCGAAATATGCGGAGGCTTTCAGGAGCTGCCTGCCGGATGTTCCTATTCACTTTATTGCCGGGGAGTTTCGGCCGGAAGGCAATCATCTGATCGATCCTAGTTATAAAAAGCACACTGTTAAAGGAGTGGGTGGTTTTGATAAGTGGGCGCTCTACGAAGACTTTTTCCTGATCAAGCTGGAAAGGGGAAGCCCCGAGTACAATGCCCTTATTCATAAATTCTGGGATCAGGTTCTGCTGTTTGTTGAAAAGCTTGGACGTATTATTGAAGAGAATAAGATAAACCTTCTTTACCTCCTTAATATCTGTTCGAATCCCGGGAATGTCTCCCTGAGCCTGGCCGTTGTGCTGCTCTCCGAATATCTGGGCATTCCTGTAATCAACAACAGCCATGATTTCTACTGGGAGGAAGGCAATAGAGAGGTCGACATCGTTAACAAGGGGCTGCGCCGCGGTCCGAGGGATTTCTTCTTCAGGAACTCCGACGTGGGAGAGTTCTTTTCCCTTATCGAGATTCTTTTTCCATGGGAGTCACGGTCATGGCTGCAGGTAAATATCAACAGAAGCCAGTGCCGTCATTTAATAGAGCTGAACGGCCACAACCCCGCGAATGTAATGGAGATCAATACCGCTGTGGATATGAAGGCGTTTCAGACCGTGTCGAGGCAGCGGATGATGAAGGTCTACCTCGAAATCGCCGACGCCCTCGGAAGGTACAGCGGTAAGCCCCGCATATACTCCCCCGGCCGTTCCGCCGAGATGCTGGCAGATCCGGAGACAGTAGGGCCGATCCTGATTGGAAACAGGGAACAAACGGATTTTGATTTTGTCAGAAACAATATCATTTTTCTCCAGCCGACACGAATCATGGTCAGGAAACGAATCCATATAAGTTTCGAGCTTATTGAAAAACTCTTTGAGGAAAGCGAGTTCAGTCTCCGGTTCAGTCAGAATCCTCTGCTCCGTTTAACACTCCTTGTAACAGGACCTGTAGCTGCCGGGCATCATGAATACTTGCTCAGTCTGATTGATGGATTTTCAAAACTCCTCGGGTCACTTCCGGAAGAATTTCGGGGCAGAATTTATCTGGCTTTTCTGTTCAGCGAATTCGACAGGGAACGCTTTATCGACAAATATAGAAAGCCGCTGACCATACCGGAAATCTACAGCATAGCTTCTTTGATTCTACTGCCCAGCGAGACGGAAGGTCGCGGCCTTCCTATTATAGAAGCAGCTGCCAGTGGTGTGCCTATTTTTTGTCATCGCTATCATCCAAGAAGGGTCTATAACGCCGTTATCGGTATGCATCTTGATGAGAAAGACCGGCTGAGAGTGTTGGACTTCGAAGGCAAAAACATTGGTAAGAAGATCACCGGGAAGGTCTCCGATTGGATTTTTTTCCCACAGAAATTCTTCGAGGATGTTAAACATAATTTAAGTGCAGTTGAGAAGCGATACAGCATGAGCTCTCTCAGGAAACGGATAGATGAGTTTATCCATATTCTCTATAACCAGCTTAAACCGAATATATTTTCCATGCAGCGGACAGCCGATGCGTTGGAGGATTACCGGAAAAGCTTTATCCGGGATAATAAGATACTTGATTCTATCCTAAATACAGAAAACCGCCATTATTTACCGGGATACGGACGCCTTTCCTTTATGCTCCTTCTCAAATCGCTTATAGACCCGAGTTACTTCAGGGTGGAGGAACAACGTGTCCGCGGTATGGCTATGCAGTTTGCCAGGGGGCTTGTGGGAAACGCCAAAGCGAATAACCAGCTGCCGAAGGAGAATGTCGCCAGGTTCTACAATGCGGTGGACAATATTTTTCTCTATCGGGACGGTGAAATTTCAATCCGGCACGATCATTCCATGGCTTACAGGCACCGGAATAAAAATCACTATCCCTACCAGGACTTTACAATTCAAGAGCTTTTCGGGCTGATCAATCTCCTGTTTAATAAAATCGTCATACCCGAGCCGTCGCCTGTCTTTGAAGCCGTCCCGCATCATTTTACCGATCGGAATCTGGCCCTGTTTCAGCTCACCGACAGCTCGAATCTCGCTATCGATGACCGTGATCGTCTGCTCGATAAACTGCAGAACCGTATTCCGATAGCTCTTTTCCTCGGTGAAAATGTCAAGTATGAGCTTGATTACTTTGCCCTCCAGCATGTGCGCGACCAGATGGAGCTGGCTCTCGATGAGGAACTCACAAAGGAGAAGCTTTTAGAGAGAAGAGATCAAATTTCGCCTGTATATATCTTCTGTCCCGAAAGGCCATTGGGAAGAAGAGTTACGGCGGCCAGCCTCGAGAATTATATAGAAGAGAGGGGGGAAAAGGAGTTCAAGCTGCTGTTCAAATATGGTCTCTGCCGGATAGTTAAAACCAGCCAGTGGTGTGCCGGCATTCATTTCCCTCAGATGGGGCTCGATGCTCTGGAAACTCTTGCCCGGGTAAAACAGAGCAACGGATGTCTCGTCGCTATTGACAGCCAGGCGCCGTTGATGACCGATATTGTCGACCTGGACAGATTTCATATCGGCAGAGTGGACGATGAGCTGTCTTCCAGGATCATGGGTATACCGGAAGGCAGCGGCTATGTCCAATTCGTGCCTGCGGGAGTAAGGCCGACCCTGGCCTTCCCTACGCCCGTGCAAACGGCGAGGGATTTCAGCGCTGCGTTGAAAAGCGATGAATTTTTAAAACTGCAGGAGGAGATCGGCAGGGAAAAGCTTTTTGAAATAATTAAAGAAGATGCGGAATCGAAAGGCTCGCCTATTCATGAGCTTCTGGAAAATCTCTCCAATGAGAAAAAAAGTGGCGAGGCCGCTCCTGTCAGCTATTCGTACGTGAGCGGAATCTACCAGGATGGGATGCCCTGGAACGGCGCTCTCGCAAAGGCATGTATCAACAGTTCAGAGAGGAAATGGAATTTCGCTGCCTTCACCGCAGGGGCGGGGAGGAAACAGGTCACAGCTTTTATCGATGAATTCCAGCAGGCATCGGGAAAACAGGTTCAGATAGCATGGAACGGCGGATATATTCTCAATGCCGAATTGGTGGGCAAGTTGGGCCTGTCCGAAACGTATATCGGTTCACCGTTGGGCCTCGTCATTTCAAATGGGAAAATATTGTGCCCGCCCCTGTTCAACAAACCGGCCTTCCTTGTTTACGAAGACGGCCGCCTCGATATAGAGAGGGTCAGCTCCCGGGAAGGTTTTACTCTGTCAGGGGGAAATGCAGAAGTGGAGTTTATAGCCTGTAATCCGGCGGATCCGCCCATCGATGAACCCTGTTTTTACGATCTGATGTATTCCGAGGACACTGTGCCGGGAAAGGGTAGAGTCATCGTCAGGCTGGCGGGAAACACCATCAAAGAGGTCATACATTCAGGGAAGTACCAGAATATTCCGGTCATTCCGGTTGGGCTGACCCTTTCCCTGCCTGAAAGCCTTTTCCCAAAGAGCTGGGGCAGGGAGGGGCTTAATCTTCAGATAAGGATGAGCCTTGGGGAAGGCGTCTTAAGTGCTGTTGAAGCGGGGCCAATGCTCGTGGAAAACGGAGGCTGTTCCATTGATATGGAATTGGAAGGATGGAAGACTGTAAACTCTATAAGGACCCAGGCAGCCCGGCTGGATTTTCTAGATATGCGCGGCCCTAAGATCGCCATCGGGTTGGATAAGACAGGCGATCTTTCGGTTCTAACAATCAACGGGCGGATACGGGAATCGGTTGGAGCGACTCACCGGGATATGGCTGAGATTCTTATCAAGCAGGGTATAGTCAAAGCCATGGGATTCGATCCGGGCGGAAGCAGCACGCTTGTTGCCCGTGGAAGGGTGTTAAATATATCTCCCTATAATTCCGATTACGAAAGAGAGGTTATATCACTGCCGCCGGAGCCAAGACCGGTGGGTAATGCCGTTCTTGGCTGGCAGGACTGAATTTATCTTAAAAGTTCTTTTTCGGTTGCCAATATATAAGCAATCAGGATAAACTTCCGGCAGTGAAAATTGTATCAGCCGGGAAGGAAAACCGGCGTAAATTTTTATACCGGGAGGAAAGAATGAGAATAGGAATCATCATAGGCAGGATAGGGGATATTGACGGAGTAGCGCTGGAAACGGAAAAATGGATTAATGTGCTTCAGAAGATGGGTCATGACATCTATATTATCTCCGGCCGGTATACCGCTCATCTGGTGGACGAAAAGAAGGAAACTCTGATATCCGCGCTTTCCTTCTTCTCTCCTGAATGCGAATGGGAGCAGAAGAGAGCTTTCTTCTTTCCCGACGAAGATCCCTCGGAATTGATGAAGCATATCGAACACACCTCCGACGTGATGGCTATTCAGCTCTTCAAGTGGGTCATGAGCAATAGAATAGAGGTGCTCCTGGTGGAGAACGCATCCGCTCTGCCCTGCCACCTCTCCATGGGAATGGGTGTGAAAAAGCTGGTCGAGAACACCGGCATTCAGACTGTCTGCCACGATCATGATTTCTGGTGGGAAAGGGGCGATAGATACAAGAGCCCTCATAAAGGTGTGGAGGAAATCGTCAAGGCGACCTTCCCGCTGCAAATACCTCACGTCAAGCATGCGGTAATCAATACGGATACCCGAGACACCTTGCGTCATCGATTCAATATCGATTCTACACTTGTGCCGAATGTTATGGATTTCAATAAGTCGTTTGGTGAAAGAGACGATTACAATAAGGATTTGCTGGCCGCCGTCGGACTGGACGACGGAGACATACCTTTATTTCAGGTTACCCGGATCGATAAGAGGAAAGGCATCGAGACTGCCATAGAGCTTATTGATCGATTGGACGACAAGAAGATCAAGCTTATTATAACCGGGAGCAAGGCTGATGATGAGAGACTCGGTTACTTCAAGTTTTTAGTAGAGCAGATCGAAGAGAGGAATTTGAGCGATCGAGTCTTCTTCGGATATCGCCGGATTCTGCCCCAGCGGGGAAAAACTCTTAAGGGAGAGAAGATTTACTCTATTTCCGATTCCTACGCCAATGCCCACGCCTGCACATACTTCAGTCTCTATGAAGGCTTCGGAAATGCCTTTATAGAATGTGTTCAGTCCAAAACACCGATATTCGTAAACAACTACAAGCCGGTGTACTGGCCGGAGATCGGAAGCAAAGGATTCAAGACCGTAATGATCGAGGACAACAAATTGACCGACGAAGCTGTGAGTGAAATCGATAAAATAATCCACGACGAAAAGCTGTGCCGGGAAATAGCAGAGTTTAATTATGAGCTGGCAATGAAATATTTCACTTACGAAGTACTAGAGGAAAAGATGCGAGAGCTTTTTCATTAAGTAGCGGAGCTGGTTAAATAATGTCTTTCAAGTCTTTAATAAGCTTGAAATGCCTTAATTTTGAAATAGTCTTCTCCTGAATCTGCCTTACCCTTTCTCTGGTAATTCCGAGCATTTTCCCCGTTTGTTCCAATGTGCAGGGATTGCAGCCATTCAAGCCGTAGCGAAGCTTGATTATCCTCATTTCCCGTTCCGTGAGCCGTTCCAGTACCTCCTGGATTGTGTCCTGCAATGCCATGGTGAAGACGTTTTCGAACGGTTCAATGTTGTTATCGTCCTCGATGAGATCGGAGAGCTTGGTAACATTTTCGTCGTCGACGGTTGTATCCAGCGATGCGGTTTCCTGAGAAAGCTTTATTATCTCTTTTATTTTTTGCCGGGGAAGATTCATATACTCCGATATCTCAGAGACACTGGGATCCCGTCCCAGTTCCTGGGTAAGCTGTTTGCCAACGTAGTAGCACTTCTTTATGGTGTTCAGCATATGAATGGGTATGCGGATTACTCTCCCCTTATCGGCAAGAGATTTTATGATTGCCTGCCTTATCCACCATGTTCCATATGTGGAGAAGCGGCATCCCTTTCTGTAGTCGAATCTTTCCACCGCTTCGATAAGACCGATATTTCCCTCATCAATCAAATCCAGGAAAGATAACCCTCTGTGCTGATATTTTTTTGCTATAGAAACGACAAGCCGCAAATTGGCATTGATCATCTTATTCTTACTGGTGATCAATTCTTTTATAATATTTGCTTTCTGATTCGAAAAATTCACCGGATGAATATTTCCATTCGCATAATCATTCTTGAGCTTGCTTAACTTCCGGTTTAAAGAAAACATCTGCCTGCTGAATCTTTTCTCCTCATCTGCTGATAAAAGGGAATAGCGAGCAATTTGCTTTAAATATAGATAAAGCGGATCGCTTTCCTGGGAAACTTTTTGACGATATTCCTCCTCATAAAAATTTTCGTCCTCAAATTGTGTTCTTGATAGAGTGGAAGAGATTTTCGATGTCATTCAAGCCTCCGCTTGCTGGATTAGGGAACTGTTATGGATGATCTATCTGTCCGTGCACCTTCCGTTGCTATAGGTCAACTCCTTGGCGCATTTTGAGGATCGAAAAGCTTACCGCCTTTCGACACAAAGAAAAACACTTTGGCTGCGTCTTCATGATGATATACTCCAAGAGATCCCAGATCGGTTCCTATAATCACACGGTCCCCCACATTCACATGCAGTTGATCTATTCCGCCGTATACGAAGTTGTGCCCGGTATGGGACTTTACCATGACTACCTTGCCGAAGCCGCGAAACGGTGAAGCCCACTCCACCGTGCCGGGCGAGACAGAGATTATCTTATCGCCTTCCTTCCCAAGTATTTCCACCCCGGGCGCCAGTTTACCGTAAAGCTCTCCATCGAGCCTTTTAATTTCGCCGGGATGAGGCCAGAAGGGCACTCCCTGTTTCCAGTTCTTGGGGTCACTAATCGGGTCCTCTATGAGTAAAGGGTCGTCAACATACTGCACCTTTTCAAATCCGGTCAAACCGGGAATGATGATGCTGTCGTTGACTTTTAATATGCTGTCTTCGGTAAGTCCGTTTGTCTGGAGCAGTTTTTCCAGGGGTACGCCGTATCGAATGGAGAGACGGTAGAGATTTTCACCCGGCTGAATAATGTGCTTTTTCCCTTCCAATGACCCGGGTATCAATAGGCGGGTACCTTCGCCCACCTTATCAGGATCTTTGATGTGCGGATTGAATTTTAGAAGGTCGTTTAACGACAAATTGAATTTCTGGGAGATCCTGAAGAGATTTTCCCCTTTTTTAACAATATAAGTATTCTCCTCTCCAAAAGTGCGGATGGGACTCAGGGTAAGTAATACCGTTAAAACAACGAGGCTGCTAATGAAACTGGTAAAAAAGTGGTACTGATGCTTCATAGGCGTAGCTATAATGATGTTCGGATACCAACCCTATAAAATATAGTACGCGAAAAACAAAAAACCGGTTTTATTTTAATTAAAATTGACTAAAGCTGAAGCCGTCTCCCTTAGAGGCGGTTGTTGATTTTTTTCCAAAGCCGCCGCCGAAAAGCTGGGACCACAACGCTGCGCCGAATGGGCAATGCACGTGAGTGGAGAAGAGCTGCCCATGCATGATCCCCGTCTTAATCCGGGTCTTGCGACCAGCTATCAGGTGGATGCGACGCCGGGGCGGCATACCCAGTGGGCTCATGGTTTCACGAAGCCGGTTTTACCCCTCCCTTACTTAACCGGTACTATTCCTCTGTTCCGGATAAATACAGTTCCGGCGGGAAGGGCGAAACAGCCAGGTTTTTGAGCTGCTACGGGCATGTAGTGAACGCGGCCGGAATGCGTATGGCTTTCACCATACGGGAAGGTATGAGTCCTGGATCTTTTCCCCTTCCGGGCAGAATGCTGGGAAAGCCTTCTCTCACCTCCGGGCC
>CBDUZM010000036.1:0-13231 GCA_965371685.1 uncultured Spirochaetaceae bacterium
TTGAACCCAATCGCTGCCATAGCCGGGCTCTTTGACGATGCGCTGCGAGACCGTTCCCACAGGAGTCTCGTAGGCCCTATATTCGATCCGACTTCCCCCCTCCCATTTGTAGCGGATCCGCAGATCGGCTTTTCTCACTTCCGAGATGTACCCGGGGTGCGTATGCCACGGAGGCGCCAGAAGGGAAACCAGAGGGTAGATAACGAGAACGCCCAGTCCCCGGTTTCGAGCTTCCCGTTCCACGCTGCCGGTTCTCAGGTAGCTGGCGTAGATACTCACCGGCACGCGGTCGGGAATATCATGATGGTAGATGGAAAGGATCCTCTCTCGGGGTGTCATTACCGATATCCCGGTCATGGGGAAGCGACCTGTTCCATGAACGCCCGGACTTCCGGAAAGCTGGGAATCGACTCGATGACCCCCAGGCGTGTAGTAGAAAGAGAAGCTGCATGGAGCGCAAAGACAACAGATTCAGTTATCGGGTGACCGTTGGATAAGGCTGCCAGGAAACCGCCGCTGAAGATATCTCCGGCGCCCGTTGAGTCCACAGCTTCAACCTCCGGAGCAGGATAATGCTTCGAAAGGCCTTCCGTGACCAGTACAGCACCGTCGGCGCCCAGCGTGATTATCGCCGTTTCCACACCCCGGTCGCGAAACCACCGGCCTGCTTCCAGAGCAGATCTCGAATCTATAACCTCAATACCTGTGAGTACCGAAGCTTCCGTTTCATTCGGCTTAATGATGCCGATGCACGGATAGATGTCTTCAGGCAGCCTTGCGGCCGGCGCCGGATCTAAAAAAGTGTTGACTCCCATAGACTGTACCTTTCTGATGGCATATTCCACCGTATCCACGCTGTTCTCCAGCTGGAATCCGACAATCATCGATTCCCGGAAATTGGCCTCTGCGGCATCTATGTCCTCTATAGAGAGATGCAGGTTTGCTCCGGGCACTACCGAGATAAGGTTCTGCCCTTCTGCGTCAATCAGGATGACGCTGATTCCGGAATGGATCGAGTCATCCACCGTAATCCAATCTGTCTCGATTCCCAGCCTCCGGTACATTTCCAGAGCGTCCTGCCCGTAGCGGTCGCTCCCCAGTCTGCCGATGAAACGCACCGGCGCGCCGAGAATGGAAGCCGCCACCGCTTGATTCGATCCTTTTCCTCCACCACTCTCAACGAATTTCTCAGCGATAACGGTCTCTCCCGTGGCTGGAAGACGTTTTCCCTTGAGGAACAATCCCACGTTGTAGCTTCCGACTATGGTTATATACTCTGACATCCTGGTTCTCGATACCGTGACACGGTATCCGCTAAATTCTTTTGAGCAGATTCTTCATGGCTTCCTGCATAGCGTAGCCGTAATGCACTTCGTTCGTTATTGTGAAGATAAAACGATTTTTCGATGAGACATCAGGCTCCCAGCTTGTCAATCCTTCAGAATCGCAAGAAACTTTAATTGGCTCAAACGAGAAGACCCCTTTCCCCTTCCGGTAGCCGAACACCTGACCCATTTCATCCACACTACATCCCACAGAATGAAAAAATCCAGCGGTGCACCACATTTTCCGCATCATCTTACCATAGTGCTTCATGGAGTGGGTTTTTGTGGGGCTTTGCAGGTACGACAACCACTGCTGGTCTGCAGACCGTTCGAACATAAACAGGAAATACTTCTGAAGCTCAAGCGAGAGAAACGGGAGAATTTCTTCCTGGAGAAAGGTGTACACGCTTCCATGGGGTCCGGCTTCATACTTTTGGGGCGCCTTGTGAATCAGGGCGTGGAAGCACGGCAGCCAGTAGACGGGGCAGGGAAGGTCGAAAATCGTTTTGAATGCCAAAGGATCGAGGTTGACGTTATATTCCCTGTTCTTCCTGAGCTCGGGATCGTTGGTGCCGCTGCCGGCGTTGAGATAGATGGCCCGGCATTTTCTCTCGAACAACTCCGGTTCGGATCTACCCGCCAGGGCAACATCCGTGCAGGATCCCACGATATTAATGGTCACAGGCTCAGGTGAAGTCTTAAGAATTTTCAGGATAAATTCGATGCCGGCCCTGTCAGACACGGAGAGTTGTGAGATGACCTGCCCATCGAGAAACACGGACACCGATGAACCTATCGATACCGGCACGGTAAGGCCGGTGATTCGGTTCATCTGAGCCGCCGAATAAACAGCAGGATTTCCGTACTGCGGATTAGGGGGGTAATCGATTACCGTGCCCTGCAGGCTGATCTCTCCACCAACAGCCAGTGCATAGACGCAGGCAAGATCCCAATGGTCATCAGGATCGGCATGGGGATGAAAGAGATCGGTTTGGTGGATAACGGGAATGCTCATCTCGTTTGCTATGCCTTACTCATTATAGACTGTCTCAAACTTACACCGGGTAAATCCTATTGTGCGTTATATTGCCAGTTGTGAAGGCAAAACGGAAATAGTAAAAACGGTTTTCTTTTTATCCTATCCGGTTATTCTGCAGGCGCCGTGTACTCGGATCCAAGCCGAGTGGTGCCATCAATCCAATGCTTTCTAAACTGCGTAGGGGACATGGACAGCTTCTTCTTGAATTGGCTGGAAAAATAATACACATCCACATAACCGCACTGCTCGGCGATTTCCGTAATTGAGAAGTGCGGATCCTTCAGAAGGGCGGCGGCTTTCTTGATCTTCGTGCTGACGATCATCTTATGAGGGGATTTTCCGGCATGATTGAGGAAAAGGTGCCTTAGATAGTCTTTGCTGACATTCAGGTGCTCAGCCAGCTCCGCCACGCTGATAAGACCTTCCTTCTCGCCTATAAGATCAATACCTGCGTTGACCAGATCCTCCTTGGATAAATGGGAATGTTCTTTGTATTCCTCGGTGAGTCGCTCTACGATGCCGGCGATCTCTAGAAGGAGCCCATCGCTGATGAGCTCGAAACCGGTTTTCTTTTCGGCAAGCTCTATAAACAGCTGGAGAACTTTTCTGCCGACGGTGCCGCTGTAGTCTAACCAACCTCCCGTATGACTCTCCATATGACTGTCTGACAGAAGAATGCAGAAAGAGCTCAGATCCGTCAGGTTCTCCTGATCATGGTAGACACCGGAGGGGGTAATGGTGAAGGTGCCTCTGTGGATCTGATACCTGTGGTTGTTGATGGCGCTTCGACCGATACCGCCAGAGTAGTACACCAGCTCGAGAAATTTGTGGTTGTGTTTGGCGATGTAGTCACCTTTGTGGGCGGTTTTTTCGAAATAAAGCTCCAGATTCACTGAAAAGAATTGTATCATGGTTCCTGAGATAAGTCAATTTTTACCGGAGTTTCAGATTACATTGCAACCCCTTAAATTAAAGTGGGAACTCGCTTCCAGCAGATGTCGATCATTACTGTATATTTCGGTGAATCCATTGTCCCGTGCACAGGCCAAGTGAAGCGCATCGGCAGTGCGGAGGAACAGTGATTCCGGAATGGTTCGAAATGCCCGACAGACCGATTCATACAGAAGCACTGTTAATGACAACCCGTGCCAGAGCTGCTGTTTATCATCATATTCCAATTGTGCAAAAAAATTTCATTATCACTAATTTTAAATTGACAATGAGGGAACAATATGATACAATTTTTTGTCATAACTTTATTACACTTCTTGTTTAATTAGGTTCTAAGCTGTTTGTTAACAGCTTAATAAATATTATTGGAGGTGTGATTATGAAAAAAATCACAAAGTTATTGCTTGTTCTTGGAATGGTGCTGTTAGTATCACTTCCTGTTTTTGCTACCGGCGCGGGTGAAGCCGGGGATGAAGCAGTCGGTGCTCTCAACACTAACCCGCTGTCGGATGTGCGGGTACGCCAGGCTATTGCGTACGCAATTGACATGGATACCATTGCCGACAGCATTCTTGAAGGCATGGCGGTCGTTGCCGACAGCGCGGTTCCCAACGGTTCCATGAAGGCGCCCGGGTTAGAACAATACGCCTATGACCCGGATAAAGCCAGGGAACTGCTGAAAGCCGCGAAATGGGACTCCAGCCTGGATCTGGAAATGATCTACTACTACGCCGATCAACAGACGGTTGATCTCATGACGGCCATTCAGGCCTATCTTGCCGATGTTGGCATCAAGATGCACTTCCGCATAACCACTGACACACCAAACGAGTTGAATGCTCTACCGGACGATCTGGTCAACGGCCCTTCAAAAGTCCGGTTTGACCTCGGATACGGCGCCCATGCGGCGCTGGCTCTGCAGGAGTACTACAACATCTACGGTAGCGGAACCGCTCACAGTCCCGTCACCCCGGAGATAGTTTCCCTGGTTGCCGCCACCAACGCTACCTCGGATGTGGCGAAGCAGAAGGAAGCCTTTTTTGCGATTGAAAGGTATTTTTCCGAAAATCTCATCCACCTCCCGCTCTACTATCAGCCGATGTATATCTTTGAGAGCACAAGGGTTAACCGTAACGGCGGAACGTACGGCAATCCCCAGTACAACTATGACTGGGGTATTGTAAACTGGACCGTTCCCGCCGACGAAAAAGGCAACCATATACTGAATTCCAACGGCGGACCAGTCGAATTTGTCTACAATTGCTGGTGGAACCCGGGAATTTGGATGACTAACAAGGTTCTTTTCGATCGTCTACTCACGTGTGACGGTTCCCTGGTACCAACTCGCGGCGTCATGGCTGAAGATTACAATCTAAGTGACGATGGATTGACTTTCACTGTTACCTTGAAGGACGGGCTAACCTGGCACGATGGGTCAGCACTCACCGTCGATGACGTCAGATTCAGTGTGGAACTGGCCATTCGGGTGGTTCCCAATATTCATGGTGTCTTCAGAAATGTTTTTGATTCGCTCAAAGGAGCTGAGGCTTTCAAAGCCGGTACCGCCAGTGAAATCTCCGGGATTACTACCAGCGGAAACACCATTACCTTTAACTTTGAGACCTTGGATCCCAATACTCTCCTCGCTTTCACACAATTTGCCATTCTCCCCAAGAAGTACATGGGTGATTGTGATCCTCTGAAGTTCCAGCAGAACCAGTTCTGGCAGTTCCCCATCGGCTCCGGTCCTTTCAAGGTCGACAGCGTGGAGATGAACGACTATATCGTGATGGTGCCTTTTGAAGACTACCACGGCGGAGTCGCCAAGATCGATCAGATCGTGTGTTACCCCACCTTCGACAGCGACCCGAATGCGGTCAAAAATGCCGCCGCCGGCAGACTTGATTATGCTTTCGGCAAGAATACCGCTGAAGTCAAGGCAATGCAGGAAATGGACCACATGAGGGTTACACCTGTTGATGTTCCGTACACCCGGATGATCTGGTTTAACAAGTTCCCGAAGCCAGAGTAATTCAACCCAAAAGAAGTATCAGTGTATGATGGAGTTGCGGCCGTGCCGCCGCAACTCCGTTTTTTGTCCACACGGGAAAGTTGCTGCATGTTGACCTATGCGCTCAGAAGGTTGTTGATTCTCATTCCCATGCTGCTTTTCCTGAGTTTTCTCGTCTACCTCGGGCTTGAACTGACCCCGGGCGATGCAGTTTCCTACATGATCAGCCCCGATAGGCTTGCCACTATGGATCTGAGTGATCTGGACACGCTGAGGGAGTCCCTAGGATTGAACGATCCCTTCTTCGTTCGTTATTTCAGATGGCTTGGAGGGGTGCTCAAGGGGGATTTCGGCTATAGTCCGACAAGCGGAGTAGCCATTAGTGAGATCGTTCTTGACCGCTTACCAGCCACGTTGGAGCTGTCGGCTATTGCCCTGTTTCTATCTACGGTTTTCGGAAGCATTCTGGGGACCATCAGTGCCCTAAAAAGAGGTTCTATCGGTGATAGCGCACTGACCGTTGCCGGAATGCTTGGTGTATCGATCCCTCAATTCATTTTTGGTCTTCTCGCTATCCTGCTGTTTACCCTGAATCTCAGGTGGCTTCCGGTCGGGGGCCGGCTCTTGCCGGGATACAAGACTTTCTGGGATCGCCTTCCCCATCTGATCATGCCCTCCCTGGTTCTGTCGGCAACCATGGTTGCCGGGGTTATGCGCTATTCCCGATCGAGCATGCTCGATTCCATGAACAGAGATTTCATAATAACCGCCCGCAGCAAGGGGCTGCCGGAATGGAGGGTGAACCTCATCCATGGTTTCAGAGTCTCGTTGATCCCCGTAATCGTTCTCATAGGTTTCCGTCTCCCCACGTTGCTTGGCGGTTCGGTCATTATCGAACGGGTTTTCCAGTGGCCGGGAATCGGGAATGAATTCGTCACGGCCGTACAAAGCCACAATTACCCCCTGATCATGATGATTGCTTTTTTCACGGTTTTTGCCGTCCTTTTTGTGAGCTTTCTCATCGATCTGTGTACGGCATTACTCGACCCCAGGGTCAAACTGGATTAGGTGGTACGTATGAAAGAAGTCACGGCAAAAAGGAGCCGGCTCGACAGGAAATTCGACAAGATTCAAGAGCGGGAAGATAGGGGCGCCAGAAAGGAACGTGGTAATCGTGCTTTTCGCAAGATGATGAACAACAGGCTGGCAGTAGCCGGTCTGGTTTTTGTCACCCTGGTCATCCTGGCCTCCATTTGCGCACCGCTGATCTGCAGATATGATCCTCTTAAGATCGATCTGAAGAATATAGTACAGGCGCCCTCCTCCGAGCATATCCTTGGAACGGACAAGGTAGGAAGGGACATATGGTCCCGAATCATCTACGGCGGCCGCGTGTCCATACTCGTTGGACTTGGGAGCGCAATGGGGGCTGCACTGATCGGTGTTTCTATTGGAGCGTATGCGGGATACAAGGGTGGATTGGTAGATGCCATGATGCTCCGACTCTCCGAGATCGTTATGGCATTTCCCCAGATTATCCTGGTCCTTATGCTGGTCGCCATGATCGGCCAGGGGCTGATCAATCTAATTCTAATATTTACCCTTACGGGATGGGGCGGCATCTACAGAATGACCAGGGCGCAGATGCTGTCCCTTCGGGAGGAGGAGTATGTACAGGCATTGCGGGCTTTCGGTCTTAATACATTCTATATTTGCTACAAACATATTCTGCCCAACGCCATCGGCCCGATTGTTGTAAACATCACCCTCAGCACGGCCATGTTCATCCTGGCGGAAGCCGCCTTGAGTTTTCTCGGGTTGGGAGTGCCGCTCAATATTGCCACCTGGGGGAATATCGTTAATGTTGCCCAGGACTTAAGAATCCTGAAAGACTTCTGGTGGTTATGGGTCCCTGCGGCAATCATGATTTCATTATTTGTGCTGGCCGTTAACTTTATCGGTGACGGTCTACGTGATTCGACCGATCCTACGCAACAGGGCTGATCCGGAGGGTATCCATGACGGAAGATGTAATTATCAGCGTCAAAGACTTGAAAACCTTTTTTTATACGAATAATCGATGCAATAAGGCCGTCAATGGTGTTTCTTTCGAAATTAAAAAAGGCAAAACTCTCTGTATAGTAGGGGAGAGCGGATGCGGGAAAAGTGTAACCGCTTCATCCATCATGCAGCTCCTACCAAAATTGTCCAGAATAGATGGGGGAGAAATAATATATTATGGCGAGGAAGGGGAGATACGGATCGACCAGTTGGAGAGGAACGGGAAAAAGATGCGCTCCATGAGGGGGTCCGACATTGCCATGATATTTCAAGATCCCATGACTGCCTTGAATCCGGTATATACAATCGGTCTTCAGATCGGTGAAAATCTCATGTACCATACTGACCTCGGTAAGAAGGCGATCAAGGCACGTGCCGTAAAACTACTAGACGAAATGGGAATCCCGCTTGCGGAGCAGAGGGCAAAAGAGTATCCGCACCAGTTTTCCGGTGGGATGCGCCAACGTGCCATGATTGCCATGGCGATGGCATGTAATCCCAAAGTTCTCATTGCGGATGAGCCTACCACCGCACTTGATGTGACTATTCAGGCGCAGATTTTTGAGCTCATGGACATATTGAAGGAAGAGCACAATACAGCCATCTTGCTTATTACCCATGATATGGGCGTCGTTACCGAACTTGCCGATGATGTAGTCGTTATGTATATGGGGAATATCGTCGAAAGCGGCACGGTGGATGATGTCTTGCGCACACCGTCCCATCCGTATACAAAGGCCCTGCTCCAATCAATACCTATATTAGGTAGGGGCAAGAATCAGGAAATTGATCCGATCAGGGGTACCACTCCAGACCCGTACAACAGGCCTAAGGGCTGTCAATTTATGCCTCGCTGCGATTTTGCCGATGATGCGTGTCAGGTCATGCCCGATGAGTCGACCATAAGCGAAACACACAGTGTCAGGTGCCGGCATCCCATGCATCAGATGCATAAGAAAGAGGTGCCCAGTCATGTCTGAATCGAGAGAAATAATATTAAAGCTCCAGGGAGTAAAGACATATTTCCCCATTCAGAAGGGTGTGTTCAAAAGAATTGCTGGTTATGTAAAGGCTGTAGATGGAATCGATCTTAACGTGTATCGAGGTGAAACCCTTGGATTGGTAGGGGAAAGCGGCTGCGGCAAGACGACTCTAGGCAAATCCATTCTGCAGCTGGTGAAGGCCACCGATGGAGAGATCATCTATAACGACCGGACCAGTGAAAGGGATCTGTGTAAACTGAATGCCAAAGAGATGATGGCGGTACACAGGAAGCTTCAGATAGTCTTCCAGGATCCCCATTCCTCCCTCAATCCGGCTTTTACCGTTTTCGGGTCGCTGCAAGATCCACTGAAAATGCATGGTATTAAATCGAAAGAGGAGAGACGCAAAATCATAGGTGATCTTTTGGAGTCCGTTAATATGCGGCGTGAACACATGAAGCTTTACCCCCACGAGTTCTCCGGCGGTCAGCGCCAGCGGATCGGAATTGCCAGAGCCCTGAGCATAGAACCGGATTTGATCGTTTGTGACGAAGCTGTCAGTGCGCTCGATGTATCGATACAGGCCCAGGTGCTGAAACTTTTAAAGGAGATAAAAGAGAAACGCAACCTGACCTATATCTTTATCACCCACGATTTGAGTGTAGTTGAGTATATCAGTGATCGGGTTGCCGTAATGTATCTGGGTAAAATTGTTGAACTTGCCGAAGTGGAAGACCTATATGCCGGTACAATGCACCCCTATACGAAAGCACTGTTATCAGCAATTCCTGTTGCAGACCTGGATAAAAAATCCAAGCGTATTATCCTCGAAGGTGATGTACCGAGTCCTGTTGATCCTCCCGCGGGATGTTCGTTCCATCCCAGGTGCAGCCAGTGTCAGGATATATGCCGAAGCGAGGTTCCCCCACTTAAGAAATATATGACGAACGGCAATGAGCACTATTCTTCCTGTCACTTTGCAGAACAGCAGCTGCAAAAATGATTGCAGTAACATCCGAGTACGGGAGTGTTGTTGCCGCTATGCCTGTAAAGATGAAAAGGGCGGGGCCGTTGTTGCCCGGGGTGCTTCAAAAAGAGCTGTCACCGGCAATAACCACGTTGCGTCCCGTCTGAATGCCGGAAGTCGTACGGAAGTTCAGGATGCCTTCGGAAGCGGCTTCCCCATCGAGATTGCCCTTCATCCGCTTGTATTTCTGATTCCCCGATGATGTTACACCCCGGACAGCAGTAGTTGCCAAAAGTCGACCTATGTGCTAATGATGCGTGCGATGCACAATACTACCATGGCAATAGATCTAACTTCGTTGAACCCCGAACAGCGTATCGCTGTCCAGACCACTGAGGGACCTCTTCTCGTTCTTGCCGGCGCCGGCTCCGGCAAGACCCGGGTCATAACCTACCGCATTGCCTTCATGCTGGAGAACGGCATTCATCCGTCCAGCATACGTGCCGTTACCTTTACCAACAAGGCCGCCCGGGAAATGGCCCGCAGGGTGAATGGCATCCTGGGTCGGAAATGCCGGGAGCTGAAGATCTCCACGTTCCACGCCTTCGGTGTCGAGATCCTGAGAAAATCAGGACACCTCCTCGAATTTCGGCCGAACTTCAGCATCTTCGACCAGTCGGATTCCCTCACCCTGGTAAAAGAGATAGCCCGGGAGTTGAAAGTTCCGGTGGAGGGCTTCGATCAGTACCGGGCCATGCCCCTTTTCTCCAGGATCAAGACGAGGCAGGAGGAGTGGGACGGAGAGGACGGCGTTTACCGGCAGATTTACGAGGAATACAACAGACGGCTAAGGCTCATTAATGCAGTAGATTTCGACGACCTCATCCTCCTGCCCGTGAGAATATGGGAGAGCTTCCCGGAGGAAAAGCAGAACTACCAGCAAAAGATACACTACCTGCTGGTTGACGAGTTTCAGGACACCTCGCTGCTGCAATACCGTATGATGCGGCTGCTGATGGAGGAATCCCGGAACCTCTGCGTCGTGGGCGATGACGATCAATCGATCTATTCCTGGCGGGGAGCGGACGCGGAGAACATCCGCCAGTTCGAAAACAACTTCCCGGAACGTAGGGAGATCAAACTCGAGCAGAACTACCGCTCCACGGGCAACATCCTCCGGGCCGCCAACGGCCTTATAGCCAACAATACGACGCGAAAGGCCAAGGAGCTGTGGACCGCCGAGGGACCGGGGGATCAGATCCTGCTCGTTATGCCCGAAGACGAGAAGCAGGAAGGAGAGTACATCGCCCGCAGTGCCTGCCATCTCAAGGCAAAGCACCGGATTCCCTTCAATCGCATGGGGATACTGGTCAGAACCAACAGCCTGACCCGGGCCGTTGAGGAAGCCCTGCGGGCAAATCGAGTGCCTTACCGCGTATCCGGGGGAATCAGCTTCTTCCAGCGAAAGGAGGTCAAGGATGTCGTGGCTTACCTGCGGATCATCGCCAATCCCGATGACGACACGAGTCTCCTCCGTATCCTGAACGTGCCGCGCAGGGGATTCGGTCGACGTTTTTTGGAAGCCATGGTGGAAATCTCCCGCGCAAGGGAGTGCTCGCTCTACTCGGCCATGTCTGCGGCTGCCGCTGCAGCGGATTCCCCTCTGAACGAATCTGTCCGTTCTACGGTGACGGATTTCCTCTCCCTCATCGAGAGCTGCCGGCAGAAGATGCTCACAGGCAGGAACATGGAGACCACCCTCCGCTCTCTGACCGAAGCGATAGATTACTGGGGATATCTCGTAGCGGAGAACCGTAATGCCTCCATGGCCAGGTGGAAACAGGACAACGTGGATGGGATTATCAGCTCCCTTGCGGCCTACGAGCAGGATCCCGACAACATGGAACCGTCTCTTTACCGTTATCTAAACTTGATTGCCCTCAATTCACAGGAAGACGATCGGGAAGAGGAGGACGGTGACAGGCTGAACCTGATGACGATTCATTCCGCTAAGGGCCTGGAATTCGATGCGGTGTTCCTGATAGGAGTCGAAGAGGGCATCATGCCACATGCTCGATCCTTAGAGGAAAACGAGTCTAACCTGGAGGAGGAGCGCCGGCTGTTCTACGTGGCGGTCACCAGGGCGAAACGGCGGTTGACCCTCTCCTCGGCGCGGGCGCGGCGATGGAGGGGGGGTGTGAGGGAATCCGAACCCTCACCCTTTCTCGCGGAATTACCGCAGGAATTGCTCCATATCGACTCCGGAGAGCAGGCCGTGGAATCGGCGGAGGTCGACGACTATTTCCGCTCTCTCAAGAAAAAGTTCGTTTAGATCCGACGGGTATGGAAAGGACGGAGGGTTTCAAGAAATTCCGCGGCTGCCCTGGTGGTCCACCCGTTGTACCGAGAACCTCTTCCCCCGGGAAGCTGCGCGATCATGAACGTGATTTCATAAGGATGGCCGAGGCTCCCATGCCCACCAAGACGACAACCGCGCAGAGTATAAATACCAACTGTATTGAGGTGCTCTGATAGATGAGACCGCCGGCGCCTGCGCCGACGACTATCCCGAAGTGCAGATTGGCTTCATGGACAGCCATGCGCCGGGCACGGGCCTTGCTTCCCGAAACCCCATGAAATATGCTGTTCTGGTAGCTGAGCGATAAAACCAGGCCGAACAACGGAAAAAGCAGCAGGAAGGCGGCAAAAGAACGGGCAAAGACCATAGATAGGACAATGATGGCCACGCAGAACTGGGTAACCAGCATCTGCCAGCCCCGGAAATGCCAGAAATTGTATCTCCCCAGGAAAATAAAACCGATCGTGGTGAACAAGGCGCGCGTCAGCAGGAGCATGCCGATACGGCTTTCCCGGACCAGCAGGACTTCCCGGGCAAAGAGGGGAAAAATGTTGAGAAGCACCCCCATCGCGATGTAACTGGTAAACGCCCCCACCCAGGCGGGAAAACGCAGGGGCGTGCTGCGGTCCTCCCCGGGCTGTTCCCTTTCCGCCGCCTCCCGGTGGCGGTCCTTTCGCAGACGGGGCATGGTGAGCGAGGCGCACAGGAGCAGTAAAGAGATGGTGAGGAAAATAAGGCTACCGATTCCCATGGCAACCTTCGGGCTTTTTTCGGTCAGGAAGCCGGCGATCAGGGGGCTGAAAATCATGCCCATGCTCCAAGAAATGTTGAACCGGGAAATAGCCCGATTCAGCTCCGCAGCCTCCTTGCGATGGGAAAGCCATCCCATGATCGGCGGGAAAAGAAGAGCGAGAGATACACCGCACAGGGCGTAGAGGAGAAAGGCCACTTCCAGGGGAGGACCGAGGACAATGGCCAGGCTGAAGGTGCCAATCAGGAAGGAGGCCAGCACGATCGAATAGCGGGGAAACATCCGGTTGAACAGGGGCCGGATAAAGAGGCAGCCGAAAACATAGCTGAACGACCAGCAGGCTGAAAACCAGCCGATTTGACTCGGACTGGCGTGGTAGAAATTGCGCAGCAGGAAGATCATGCTGAAGGTGACCAAACCCAGAGCCGTAATGGCCAGGAAAGCCGTGGGAAGGATCACCGCTGTCTTTCCGATCCCGGAATAGAACGAGCGGATGAAGGAACGATGACTATAGAAGCTCTGCCAGAGCTTTCTGGGCTGAATCATAGTTCGCCAAAGATTAACCAGATCAGAAAAAAAATCAAGTGAGCTCCGTTGGAAAAAGCAGATTTCCACCGTCCCGATGACCCGATCGAACAGTTGCCTTCCGAAACCGATCAGCTCCGGGTCCTCGACCACTTCGGGTGTTCGGATTGAGCGCGAGGTCGAGATCCTGCAACACCCACTCGACCATGAAGTAGCGGAACCTCACCTTCACCTGAGCACCGATCTTTAGAAACTTCAT
>CBDUZM010000037.1:0-13174 GCA_965371685.1 uncultured Spirochaetaceae bacterium
TACTCAGGACGGGCCCTAAGCAATGAGAACATCAGGATTCACCGAACCGGCGTGACCCAGAAGTATTTTTACATTCCTGTATTTTTCAAATACGCACTCAAACTTATCGATGTCCCCCCAGGTATGAAGCAGAACCGGCAGTTTATTTTCATCAGAAAATTCCCAGACAGCCTCGTATTCAGGCGATTCATAGGGGATTTTATTACCGTTGTGTAATTTAATTCCGATCATTCCCTGTTCCACACACCTTTTTGCTTCATCAATACCCAAACCATCCATTATCGGGTTTGTAGCGGCATATCCGAGAATTCGTCCCGGATGTCTCTTCATGGCTTTTAGGATCTCATTATTGCCGTGGGCAACTTCCGGAAACAGTATCACATGGTGCGAGCAGCATATTGCCTTCACACCCACCCTGTCCATCTGGCGAATAATGGAATCTGCATCAGAACCGACCATTGGAAATTGATAATAAGCTCCCATATGAGCATGCATATCAACTATTCCTTCAAACGGAAGAGGATTCCGCGCCCAGATATAATCCTCAAGCTTCTCCATTCTTAACTCCCTGAACTAGACAATCCATATTATTGAAAGCAATATCTTCCAGAACCCTGTCCCCTATTTCTGAGTAGAAAAGGTATCCTACAGCAGCTCCAGGTTCGGAGATGGGATAGTTGGAAGCGAAAAGAAGCCTATTCGAACCGATCCTGCGCGTGAGCTCTTCAATTCCGTAATTCGCAGCAAAGGGCGCCTCGATAATAATATATAAATTTTTAACATCGAGCAATAATAGGGTACAGATTCCGATTGCGGTAATCCGGTGAAGAACAGATAAAAGGAATTTGAGGATAACCTGAGGCAAGAGCTGCAACAGTTTGCAAATCCGCTTCCTCCCTGAGGATAATCACGGGTACACGATATTTCTGAATTACCTTGAATAGGTCTCCAATCACCCTTTTATCCAGGGCTATGTTACACGATTTAGGGAAAAAACCGACACAGCGAGCTCCCCTTTCAATCAATCTCTTAATAAAGCGTTCTTCATCCCCAATTTCAGAAGCCGAATTCGGAACAACTACAGGACATGCTATAAGCCGATCATCTTTTTCTGAAGCGGTGAATGCTGCTTCATTTCCATAAATGAAATCAAGCCGGAAAGATGCAAATGATAAAAGGACAGCTTTTTGAATGCGATACTTATCAAGCATCTTTTGGACCTTTGGGATATCAGAACGCTGAAAGCGGGTGGGCCCTCCACTTCCATCCTAGAAGCTGCGGTTCCAGCTGTTTGTAAACGGGATTTGTCAGCTCCTCCAACGCACCTTTTCGGTGAAGGTGGCAGTAAATAAGTGCTCTTTCATACAGCTCACGATCGTTTGTCGTAAGAATTCCTCCCTCGCCGGATGCAACAGGCTTTCCTCCCGGAAGAACTCCCTGCAGGCTGAAACAGGTAATATGACCTATATTCCCGATTTCTACTCCTCCCCACTCGCTTCCATGAGCATGAGCGGCATCTTCAATAATAATAAGGTTATGCTTTTCACAGATAGCCATCAAACGGTCCATGTCGCAGACACGGCCATTATAGTGAACAGGATTAATCACCCGTGTTTTAGATGTTATGCGTTTCTCGATATCCGAAGGATCGGCGAGAAGGGTTTTCGGATCCAGTTCACAAAAAACCGGTTTGGCGCCCATGTGCAGAGCTCCGGCATAGCTGCCGATATAGCCTATGTCCGGATGAATAAACTCATCTCCGGCGCCAACGCCGGCGGCAAAAAAGGCGCTTGCCAGTGCTGTGTGACCATGGCTGGTTGTCAGAACATAGTCACATCCGATAAACTCTTTAAACTCTTCCTCGAACTCTTTGGGTAAACCGCTTCCGGCGCCCGAGAGGGATCTCTGATCAATTAAGTCACAGACTGCCGCCTTCTCTTCTTCAACCGGCGGATTCCATTTCTCGCCTACATCTACTGTCACCGCTTTTAATCCGCCTAAAAGCGCGAGCTCTGTTTTCATAGCATGTCTCCTTATAATTTCCATCAAAGCATTTCTTTACTATTCTGTATACATACATTTTTTCGATATACACCCATATCTTATGATTCTAATCGAACATTTATCAGCAACCACCCATTTATTACGATTGGTTTTCCGGTTGAAGCCTCGAAACTGAGAGAGACGCACGGTTCTGCCAGTCCTGGCCTTGCATGGAGCGATGATCTTGTCTGTTGAGTAAAGGTTAGCTTTTTTACCGCTTCCACTGCAGGACTGTATCGATCATCGCTTTATACTGAGGGAAACAATCTTCTCCCTTGCCGAAAACATAAGGTGAAGCAGAAGGGCATACAATAAGGCCTTTATTGTCGTCGAAAGTCGCTTCTATCAGCCGCTCTGTTTCATCGCGAATCTGATCGGGTGTGTGCTCATACATATCTGCTATCTGTATATTACCTTCAAGGCAGATCCTTCCCCCGGCAAGCTGTTTTGCTTCTTTAGGAGTTATGTCACCGCAAGGCGGAGCTTCAAAGGGATGAAGGACATCGGCGCCCATTTCGATAAATCCATTGAACACATTTTTTATTGAGCCATGACAATGGATGTGAATGCGTCCATTCGAATTATGGATTAAATCTATTATTGGCTTGTCATATTGTACGTTGAAGTCAAAGAAATCCCCGGGGCCGTGAATAGGAGGAACTATATATTCCTCACCGAGTATTGAAAAATATGGTCCAACATTGTTCTCTACCAGGTACTTCAGAATGTTGATGATTGCCTTCATTCTATGATCGCAGAGCCTATAAATAATATCCCGTTCACAGAGAGACATGATGGCAAATGTTTCTGTTCCAAAAAGCTGTGCCACATGGCCCCCGGGATTGATGCCTAAGCTAACCTCTGTAATTCCGTTTTCACTCATCTGACTGTTTGCCTCAAAGAATGAAGATACTTCTCCGCCTGGTTCGGGAATGGGAAGAGAGAGATACTTCTCACCATCCTCCCGTGATTTAAGAAAATAATTTTCTGTGTATCCAGGCTGGCCTTTAAGACCCACAAGATCAGATTTCTGTAAATCACCGTCAGGTGTATGAAGCACAGTGATAAGCCTCTTATAATCCTCAGAATGCGGTTCTGTATAAGTATCTGCTTCATAAGGCTCTATGATGTGCCTGGCCGGGTTCCATCCCTGCTTTAATTCGGTATGGAGAGCCAGATAGGATTTTAACCGATCATAGCTGGGATCATCAGCAGGAAACATTGTCCGACTGTAAACTCCAGGTCTGTCCAGCTCTTCATGGAAATAACAGCGCCGCAGCCTTTCTCGTGAATTCATTTTTCATAGTCCCCTAACTGGATGCTAATTTGTTCTGCATTAAATTGTAGGAATGGTTGTATCCGGCGGCGACAGGTAAATATAATAAACGGAACCAGTTTGGCTTCTGGCATGGCGATAGGAAAAATCATCGGACGATGAATAACCTCGTTTGTGCGCCACTGTAGGATTGGCCAGCACCATCAGGTGATTTCGCTCAGTATCCAATGCAACTATATTCTCCCGAAAGTCTCCGATTACATCCATACAGGCAAAATTGCGGCCGTATTGCCATCCCCGGGGAAGCCGGCCATAAAGTAAATCCTCGATTTCGCCGTTCTTCTTCAAGCGCACCAATCGCTTATCCTCCTTGCGAATTATAAGCACAACCTCCGAACCCTCATCCCAGTGTACGGGTACAAAGTTTTTTCGCTGCCAATCGGTCAGATTCAGCCAATGGGAATCGTCCGGGAAGAAAATGGGAAAATGCCCCCCCTCACGCATACCAGCCTGTGCAGCCCCGTATTCATACCGGGCATCCTCTGCCGTGTGGGGTTGGAGACCAGGAATTTCGATTGTATGCCGGGCTATCCATCCGTAATGGGCATGGCGAAATGGTTCCTTGAAAATCGTCCTTCCATCCTTGTCCACGCAATATACTCCCGGATTATTTTTCTCAATTTCGTACCAAATCTGCAAACTTTCTCTGTCCGGATCAATCTTCGAGGGTTTGGCAATATCGGTGTGCCCGAACGGTTCCGCTTCCCATAGTACCATGCCGTCTCCGTTGTAGCAAATTCCACCTGCTATTACTTCCTGAATCCCGTCACCATCTATATCCGCTATATCCAGATTGTGACCGGCAGGCCCTGGTCTGAAAATTACGCCAGAGCGTGTCTCCTCTAGTGCAGTCAAAGGTGTGAAGCGAAACATCTCCATAATGTTCCATTTTCAACGACAACAGCGGGGGGGTGATCTATTCCGCGCAGATGCCCGACAATCATCTTAATATTCAGCTTTTCTGCAAAGAAAGGTACCTCCCAGATTACATCGCCTGTCGCACCGTCCAGAGCAACCAGGGTTTCACCCGGTCTGGTGGAGGTGGTTCTGTAGTCGAAGCCTGGTGGAGCCTTACCTTTTCGAAGCATGGCCATATCTTCTGCCCATGCCTGGTTCTCCTTGCGCATTCCCACTGATTGCAATGACGCCGTTCCACGTGGAATAGGGTGTCCGGCCTGTCGGAAGAGAGCAGCCGCCATGAAAGAAAAACCTGGCTGTTCCCACGGGGAAGTGCTGTGAAATAACGATCCAGGTCACTCATTATATCAATCTCCTTTGGTTTGAAGTATGCTGCATTAGAATATTTTTATACCGATCTGTAAACACCCATTTCTTTTCAAACACCCATATCTTTGGATTATTATGCTATGTTATATAATGTTTAATAAACAGACTCTGTTTTATTGCCATAATTTACTACAATGTCTACCGAGATAAAAAGGATAAACATGGATCATATTTCTCATACTCGACGGCTCCGCAATCTTTCTGATGTCAATCGGATCGTTCACTCATGCCTGCGAGAGGAGGCAATAGCCGGCTACCTTGCCGGACAAGTGACCTACAATCTCGGCGAGTACCCGGCGCCTTTCTTCATAGCTCCGACCGAATATGACGAGCAATTGCTTCGAAAGTTTGCTGAACATGGAGTTGGTTTGATTCAGGTTCACGAGGAATGGAATGATTCTCAGCGCTGCCTGGGTGCCGATAAGCTGAGCAGCCATGATTCCGAGGGCCTGCATAAATTCATTGAGCTTGTGCATGCGTTCGGGATGAAAATTATTCTATATGCATCGACCGGTTTTTTTGAAGCCACGGATCCGGACTTCAGATCGGATTGGGCACACCCGGATTCGCATCTTGTAGAGCTCTACTACGATTACGCGAAGTGCTCTCCAGCGAGTCCAAGCTGGCGTGCTTACATTCTGCCAAGACTTGAGAGAATTATGGATGAATATGGTGTGGATGGTATCTACGATGATTTGGGTTACACACCTCTGCATAAACTACAGCCCGCAGATCCTTCGCATATTTCACCGGCGCCGGAAAACATCCATTATAATGCAGCCCTGGAGGATTTGCTGGGACTGGTGATGTACCTGGTACACAGGAGGGGCGGCGTTTTAAAAATCCATGGACAGGTGAATTTCCGCAATAAAGTGTATGATTATATCTGGGTTGGCGAAGGGGTAGAAAACCTTGATAACCTCCGTCAAAACACAAAGGGGCAAGAATTATACGTTGTGCCTTGCCCGGACATGAGCCGTGCAGCGGTTCAAAATGAAAACGAGCTCTACCTGTACACAGTACCCTATTTACAGTTCCCTTTGCGCGTAGACGGTCGTCGGTTTACCGGGCAACGCGCGGCTGTTCCGGGCATGAACTACCGCATGGGCGAAGAGTGCTTCTGGACCCGACACATGCGAAAAGCCTGGCGGCATTACCAGAAAGATCCGGACATACCTCCGACGTACGGGTGGTGGGACAGCGTCCCGGGCCGCCCCAATGGACGAAGCTGCTGGCTTCACCATCTTGACCTTTATTCTCCCATGGTAAAGGACGGATCGCGCGCCTGGATAGAGATCCGCGACTGTGAACTCTTTGTTTCAAAAATACCGGATGAGCTGACCGCTTCGCTTTTTGTCAATGAGGAAGTCTATCTTGTACTGGCAAACTATGGTCAGTTCCCCCTGGAAATCAGCAGCTATTGGAATTGGAAGGATCGGGAAACCGGTCAAATCAGCCGGACACTCGCTCTTCAGCCTCGGCGCCTTCGCTACTTTATCAGGTGCGGTAACGAGAAATCCTGAGGACTGACTTATTGGCTGCTTTATCCACTGAGTTGTTAAGAATCTCTATAAAATAAACTCAAGAATTGGATGATTCAGTGTTCTTCGGTATTGGATCTATCATAACGACAAAACACGGGAGGGCGAAATCAGGATGGATTGGTCGGTGTACGCACCCGACAGGCCACATTCCCACCCGTGCCTCCCAATACACGGATCTCACACAAGTCCTCTGTTTTCTCCTCCGCCCGTACGAACCACTCTAAGACACGGCTGTCCGTAAGCTTGTCAAGATGGCCGAGGGTCTGATGACCCCGGGCTGAGAGGAGCGTTACGTCCGGCGCCGGATGAAACTCCACGCGTACCGGTCGGAGTCGTCGGAGCTCCTTGCCTCTATTCGAGATGTAGGTCGGAAATGCTCCCCGGTTGGCGATCCGGCAGCGGATACGGAACAGCGATTCCCCAACCGCATCTGCCTGAATTTCCTCCAACGTTACCATCGGATGCTTCCGGGCGTGTTCCAGCGTGAATTTATAGGCGCCCTTGCTGATTTTAGCGAGGTCCGTCAAGGTTGGGCCGGCCATGTGGCGGAGGAGAAATCCCCCGATCTCCACGTCGCCCAACTGCGGATGATGGAATGGCGTCCACGGCTGATAGACAGGTTCACGCTTCTCCTGAGCATCCCACCAGGCCATGAGCTTGCGTATCTCCGCTTCCCGATCCTCCTCGGTCTGCACGGCGAATTGTTCTTTGGTAGAGATCCCCGCGCTGTTTTTCATAATCCCAAGCTCAAACTCGAACACGAAGAGTCCCAGATGGTGATACCCGAAGTTATGAAAATGCCCCCGCAAGTTAATATCCCGCGCTCGATCTTCATGGTACTTCACCACCGGGATCACCGGGAATCCAGTGTGCTTTGCCCCGATGCAGGCCAGATCTTCCAATATTCGTACGTCCTCCTCATCCAAGTCGCTGTCCGCGCCCGTGGACGGGGGGCGAAGTACCGCGTTGGGACCTGTGTGATAGCCCAACACCGCGAACAAATTGGGGTGCGCGTGGATGAATTGCGCGATGTGGTGCATCTCCGGTTCACTGAACGGGAAATCTCCCGAGCCGTGCTGTTCCGGTTCAGGACGCCAGTCATAGGACCAGTTCCGATTCCAGTCGAAACTCCGCCCTTCGATGAAGAGATGATCCGTCCCGTCCCAGCCGTAGATCTGGCCCTCGGGAAGCACACGATAGAAGGGGCCTGAAGAATCTGCCTTGCGCCGGATGAGCAAGCGGTTGTCCTCCGGGTCCACCACGAAGGCGCCATCGGGGTGTTTCTGACGCATAGAAAGAATAAGCCCGTCGTGGTTCACATCCTTCTGGTAAAGGGTGTTCGGCTCTAACCGGGAGCGATCCGTCCGACTGCGTACCTGACCGGACGTGGTGACCACGAATTCTGCCCCGTCAGGATTGAGGCGGGGGACGATGTAAAAGACCACCTTCTTGAGCAGATCGGACTTCTTGTGATCCGCTAAGAGCTGGCGAGCCGTGTAGAGGGCCGCGTGAGTGCCGGAAAGCTCAGGCGCATGGATGTTGCCGTGAATCAGATAGCCCGGCTTGTCCTCCGGAGCACCCGAGGCAAACTCCGTGACGGTCAGCAGGTTTACCTCCAGACCTTCCCGCGAGGGGCCTAAGGAATCAAGCCTACAGAGATCGGGACGAGCGGCCGTCAGTGCCCGGAGGAAATCTGTGACTTGCTTGTAGGTGAAAAAACTCTTAAACGGAAGCCTCGGAATAGAAGCTATTCTTTTCATAGCAAACCTCGTTCGGTCAGGAGGAAACAGTTGTCGTCGGGGAGACGATCACGACTTAAAATGTTTCTCGAATATATGACCTTATCGTGGCCTTGTCAAACATTTACGAAATTCATGCCGTCTTATGGAAGTTGAGAACGTGGCTAATCAGCTTAAATTAAATCCTGTCATTAGACAGTTTTCTCATTACCCTATTTTATTGGATACCTATTTCGCATGATACCGCATATAAGATGTCTTCTTTTTATAATAGCTTTTTCACCTATGCCGATATGGATTACAACGAGTGGTACACCGGAATTCTTTCCCAATCAACCGGCAGGAAATACTTACCCGCCGTCAGACAGTCGTTCAGAAAGCCGTTACAATAAGAAGATCTCCTTTTCAATAAACCCCCAGGTCTTCAGGTAATCCCCGCCGGAAATGAGCCTTTTGAGCTCTTGCCGGTTAAGCGAGTTCAGCCGGTCCCATATTTTATTGGTCATGCGCGCGTTGGCTTCAAAGGTTTCCTTTATATTCCAGCGGGTCGGGGAGGTATCTGAAGTCAGGTAATCCTCGTAATGGTACTCCTGAAGGTAGAAGAGAAACTCAACATAGTCCAGGAAATGTTTGGTTCCTACCATATAGTCCCAATCCCAACGCCCGTCGTTGTCGTTGATGTGGATATAGTAGGGGAAGCGGCTTTCAGCCAGCATGGAAACCACCTCAGAGGGATTCTCATTGCCGTACATAGAATGACCGAAGTCCAGGGTCACCCCCACCTGTTAGATCCCTATATCGTTCAGCAGACAGAGGGCCTTGGCGCCGGTATCCACGAAGCACTTTCCCCTTATTTCGCTTGGCTTATACTCGATAAATAGTGGCACCTCGGGATGGTAACCGCCCGCCTCACTAAAGGTCTCTACAAGCCGCTTCCAGTTTTTCGCATAATTGCAGTGAAAGCTAAACTCATAGCCATCACTCAACGGACAGCAGGTCACCTTATTGGCGGCGATCTTCAGATCGTATTCAGCCAGCAGGTTTTTGAGTTGCCCTGTATCGTTGACTTCGTAGGGATAAACCACCTCTATGCCGTCGATTCCCTCCATGCCGGCCACCATCCGGCATTTTTCTTCAAGGCTCTTCGGCTCATTATACTCGTTGAAACGATCCCTGGTTTGGCCCAGGAAACTGGTGATAACTGCGTTTTTTACCATATTTATTATCCCTCTTCGCCGCTACTTTTTCTTGATTAAGTCCCGGACAGCAGTGATGATCCGGCTCTCGGAGATACCGTACTTGTCGATTACTTTATAGTAATTTCCGCTTTCAGCAAAGGTATCGTTCAGACCCAGGTTATCGAAGGGAAGGGGGTGGTTTTTCAGACAAAAATTGGCAAGCTCATAGCCAAGCCCGTTCCTCTTCTGATGGTTCTCCGCTACCAGGAGGGCGCCGGTTTTACCGATAGAAGCCAGGAGTGTGCCGGTATCGAAAGGTTTGATTGAATACATGTCGATCACTTCGACTGAAATGTTTTCCCGCTCCAGTTCCCCGGCTGCTTTCAACGCCTGAAAGATTATATCGCCGTAGCTTACCACAGTGATGTCCGCGCCTTCCTTCAGGACCTTGCATCCTCCCAAAACAAAATCCTCATCCTCCTTATAAATATCAAAGAGGGGATCCCGCATCAGCCGCACGAACACCGGGCCGGGAGTCTGAATGGCTATATCAAAAATCTTACCAGCGGCTGTGGTGTCGGCAGGAACCAGCACTTTCATGTTCGGCAGGGTGGTCATAAAGGCGATATCTTCGGTTGCCTGGTGGGTGACCCCGTCGATGGCCGCAGTGACTCCTCCGTGGGAGGATAGAAACTTGACATTCAGATTGGGATAGCAGACATAGGTCCGCACACTCTCAACCGCCCGCATGGTGATAAACACCCCGTAGCTGCAGGCCACCACTGTTCTGCCGTCGGCGGCCATGCCTGCGGCCGCAGCGATTGTATTCCCTTCGGCTATCCCCATGTTGAAGTAGCGCTCCGGAAAAGCCTCGCCGAATAGCCGGGAATAGGTTGAATGGCCGATATCCGCTTCAAAGACCACGAAATCATGGTCTATCTTTCCGTAATCAACCATTCGCCCGGCAAAGGCTCTCCTGGTTGCAGACGCTGCTTTGGTAATCTTCATGATATTTCCCCCATGATCTCCTTCATGGCGATTTCGTATTCCTCCCGGTTGGGAACTTTTCCGTGCCATACCCGCACGTTCTCCATATAGCTGACCCCCTTGCCCTTGATGGTGTCGGCGATAATGCATACAGGCTGCCCGCCAAATGCCTTGGCTTTTTCCAGTGAACTTAAAACTTCCTTCATATTGTGTCCGTCTATCCTCATAGTCTTCCAGTTGAAGGCTTCAAATTTTTTATCAATCGATTCCATGGGCATGACTTCCTCACAGAATCCATCCATCTGCAGTCGGTTGCGGTCTACAATCGCAATTAGATTATCCAGGGAGTACTTGGCTGCTGAAGCTGCGGCTTCCCAGATCTGCCCTTCGTCTAATTCCCCGTCACCAAGAATGACATAGACTGTATAATCTTTCTTTACCAGTTTAGCCTCAAGGGCCATGCCGACACCTATACTCAAGCCCTGTCCCAGAGAACCTGTGGTCATATCTATACCCGGGGTTTTCAGTTTATCCGGATGGCCCTGCAGGATGCTCTCAAACTTTCTCAAGGTTTTCAGCTCCTTGAGAGGGAAATAACCCCGCAGGGCAAGACAGGCGTACCAGACCGGGCAGCCGTGCCCCTTGGAGAGGATGATGCGGTCCCGGTCCGGCCATCCGGGATTCTTCGGATCGAGCCGCGCCAGATCGAAGTACAAAGCGACCATGATTTCCACCGCGGACAGGGAGCTGCCGGGATGACCCGATTGAGCCGTGTAGATCATATCAATAATATGACGGCGCACCTCCCTGGCTTGTTTTTGCAGATATTGCACACGTTTTTCCTGTGTTTCCCCTTCGCTGCTCATGAAACCTCCTCCAAATAATATGATTATTATGAACCGAGTGCTTTGGGCGTACCGCTGATAAATACTTCTATAATATTGGACAGTGAATAAGAATCCTCTCTATGTCCTTTTAAAACAGTTCAATGTTTGTCGTTTGTAAACCATTTTCATCTCGAACATGCAGATGAGCATTAGATGACCCTGCGTTATGAGAGTCAATAACCTCCTGGGCGACATCCATTTTTCCGGGAAATTTTTCCTCCTGTTTTTCTCCAGGATAAGGCGCTACACATATAATTAATATTTAATCTATACATGATCAAGGCCCCAGATATAAAAATCCAGAGGGAAAAGGAGGTTTAATAAGCTTTTTTGCTCCCTATCCTTCCCGAACTTTACTGCAGATGGGCCAAAAAGCAAACGAACCATCTCTATATCGGATAGGAAGATTATTTCACCTGCTTTTTTATTGATTATTTCCATCTCTTCTTTCATACATAAACCTATTTCTTCATTGCTGTTTCTAATTCCAAGATTGACAGAATTTCCCTTCTTTATTCCATGAAGTTCTGCTTTACTATTAATCTGCTCCAGGAAAGAGAAAATTGTCTTTTTTAAATCATTAATCTTAATCATACATAAGGTGAAGGTTTTCCAGCTGGAACTTATTTTATAAAGGGTGCGTAACATTTCACTATCCATGCAGGGAAGATGCACATTGAGATTATTTATGGAATAATTATTAAGCAAGAAAGTAAAAAGTTTAATTACCATTGAAAGGTGTCAACCAAATTCAATTACTTTACCGCCTCTGCCCAGTACGGCATAACAGTGATGGTTATCCTTTTCACCTATCCATGTCTGTATTCCGGTATTTTTAAGTAATTCTTGATAAGTTTTCCTGGAGCGTTTGATTCTTATTGGTTCTGCCTCATGAGTATTTATTATTTTATCCAGATCATCTTTCTGCTTATATTCCCGCAAGAGAAATCCTTCCATCTCCTTACTTTTTATATTACTTACAGAACGTCTGTTTAAAGAGAAAACAATTTCTCTTCCCGCTGTTTCCCAGCCAAAGTGTCTATATCTCTGAGTATCTCCCCCCAAAAAAGAAATTGGAATGTCTCTCTCTCGCATCTCTGACATGGAATATTCCAATAATTTGCTCATATAACCTTTGCCTTGATAAGCGGGATGGGTCGCCACATCGCCAATACCACCAACTTTGATATTGGATTCACAGGCGACTGCCTGCATCGGGTATAACCCCACATGGCTAACCAATCTTCCCCTCTCTTTAATAATAAAGTGATTCTCAAAAATAATATTTTCTTTTCTAGCCTTAGGAAAATGGTTTAAATAATGTGTTCGTGTAAATCCGTAGGATACCTCTATTAACTCGAGCAGTTCATCATATTCCCCGGGGAGTATAACCCGCGGCCCGTCAACAATAGTATTTTTCATTATACCCCCGTATCCCGAACCATTCGAAACATAAATGAGTAGATTGAGGCTGCTGCTTCTTAATGAAGGATATCCCGATATGTCTGTTTCTGGCGATCACGCAAAACGGGAACAAGCTCTCGCAAATCGTCCGCCACCTGTAAATCCAATTCTGCAGATATAACCGTTTCAGCCATTCCCACAATTGAATAAACCGCATATTTTTTACTCAGCTCACAAATAACTGCAGAGGAATTGCCAGGTATTGTTTCGGCTGTTGACTCGGTTTCTTCAGGTGAAGTCAATCCTTGAACACACTGTTCCGGAAATACAAAAACATTAGATTTAAGATCTTTAAACTCATGAAATAACGATGCTATCTTCTCCAGATTAAAGGCAACGTTCCCAATTTCAGGCCTGAACTGAGCACAGGAAACTCTAATCTTATTCATATATCAAGCTCCATATAATGCAAAGGAATTCTATCTATACAGCGAAATCCGGTCAAGTGGAATCTTTCCTCTTTCTTGTATTTATTAGGTTTAAGTATTAGGATTCCGCAAGGAGTCTAAGTAATTGAAGAAAAAACTGAAATGGATTACTCACGCCAATCTTGCAATATATAGAAATCCAAGTGTGTTTCGTAATGAATATCTTGATTACATGACTTTTAAGAGCAACAATCGTCCCTTATTCACTGAAATCTTTGGTCCAATTATCGGATTGAAGGAGTAGTGGGAATAGCAAGGCGCCAGGCCGTAGGAATTTGATT
>CBDUZM010000038.1:0-13171 GCA_965371685.1 uncultured Spirochaetaceae bacterium
ACCCGAATACGGGGCTATATCCTTCGAGCGATTCCGTGTTTGGAGCGCCTCGTTCGCGCCGGGTTGTTCCAAATTCATATCTCATCCTCCTATTCTTTTGTTATACTATTGTGTATGATAAGTCAATTGACCGGGGAGGCAGGGATGAATTCCAAAGAAAGGGTGCTTGCTGCGTTTGAGAAGAAGGCAACCTCCATAGTTCCGGTACACCACATTGGATTTTCTTCAGAAGCTGCCGGCGCCCTCCTGGGACGGGAAGTATATATAGGAGGCGGCATTCAGCAGTGGCGGGAAGCTGTATCTCTCTGGAAGGGGGAAGAAGCGCATACTGAATACCTGGAGCGATCCTTTCAGGATGCCGTCGATCTTGCGTTACTTCTCGATGAGGATATCGTACGTACCTCCTACTGGCGTTATCCCTTAAAACCGACCAGGAAGATAGATGAGAACACCTTTCTTTACGCATACGGTGCTGAAGAGGATTGGACCGTACTGCGTTACGATCCGGCAAGCGAACAGTGCAATGTATTTCGTTACAAAGCCAGAAACCTGTCATTTGAGGATATAGAAAAAGAGCTTGAAAAGCGGGAAAATACCATGCAGGATTATCGACCGGCGGAGGAGGACTTTGGATTCGACATCCGTGCTCAGCGGCTGTTGGGCGATGAGCGGATTGTGCGGGTGGGTGGGGTTGGAATCGGGATTCCTATCAGGGAGGCTGATATCTGGCTGGAGGCTTTTCTGCTCCGGCCCGACCTGATCGAGAGACATCTCGACATTCAGGTTGAACAGGCGAAACGAAACGTGGAGTTTCTTGTTCCCTTCGGATTCCGCTGCTTCTTCGGCGGAGGTGATTTCTCATCCAATGCCGGGCCGATGTATTCCCCCGGGCTGTTCCGTGAACTGGTTCTGCCCAGGATTAAGCAGATATCCGAGGAGTGTCATAAGTATGGTGTTTACCATCTGTTTGCCAGCGACGGTGATTTATGGCCGGTCGCCGAAGACTTATTTGTCGCCGGAGGTGTTGACGGTTATTATGAGATCGATCGCCGCGCAGGTATGGACCTTGGTAAACTGCGTCGCCGCTTTCCCGAGCTCACCCTGCTCGGAAATATAAGCAGCCACACAGTTCATCTTGGAACCAGGGCTGATATTGTCGAAGAGGCTCTCTCATGCATAGAGGAGGCGAAACGCAGTAAAGGTATCGTTGTAGGTGTTTCCAACTATCTGGTGCCGGGTACCCCTGTTGAGAATGCCAATGCCATGCTCGAGACTATCAGGGAATACCGCTGACGCGTTCGAGTTGAACCGTCAATTACACCTTAATGTCCCGGATCTTGCGGAAAACATCTTTCGTTTCCAGGAAGATTCCTTCACTTTCAGCGAAAACCCGGCCGCTGCTATGGTCGAAGATCCTGCTGCGGGCCGTTATTTTTTTCCACTTTACCTCTTCCACCCATCCTTCGACTATGGCGTATGTCCCGAGAGGCAGCAGTTTACGAAATCGTATCGACATGGAAACAGTCGCCGCAGTATGGCCGGAGAGCCAGACCGCTCCTCCCATCACCTCATCCATTACGGCAAAGATACTGCCTCCATGGGCGTGTCCGGGGGGGCCTTCCGCGCCTGGACCGAACCATGCCCTGGCTATAAACATATTCCGCTGTCTGTCCCTGTAGTAACGGACACGAAGCCTGTCTCCATCGGGATCTCCCGACACAAATGAACGCCCGTCTCCAACGGAACGAGGCGCTTCAATCCTCTCCCAGTCGGGGTTTTCGTTGATTTCCGGTTCAGAACTCGAATTATTTTTCATCGGCTTATATAACAATTATACAGTAGAACTCATTGACATCATATACAATTTTATTTTAAACAGGGATAGATGAAATACTCATTTGAAAGAGCTGTCGCCATTGAGGCGGTAATCAAAGCATCCACATTGTGCAGAGAGGTTCAATCGGGCATCAAGTCGAGTGAAAGTATCATAAAAGAAGACAACTCTCCTGTAACTGCAGCCGATTTCGGTTCCCAGGCGATTATCAATCTTGAATTGTTAAACTATTTTCCCGCAGACAGGATAATGGCGGAGGAAGATTCTTTAAAACTTAGATCCTCTGATGAACTTAGAGCCAATGTAGTCGGCAGGGTGAAAAAACTAATGAACGGTATATCTGAGGAAGACGTTTTAAACGCCATTGACAGTGGAACATTCAGGGGATGCAGGAAAGGGAGGTATTGGGTCATCGATCCAATAGACGGTACAAAGGGATTTTTAAGGGGAGATCAGTATGCCGTCGCCGTGGGACTGATTGAAGACGCGGAAGTCGTTGTCGGAGTTCTGGGTTGTCCGAATCTTCCATGGGACTTTAGTGAGAGTAGTTCGAAGAGAGGTTGTATCGTCTTTGCTGTAAAAGGCCAGGGGGCTTACATAAGATCCTACACCGATGCCGGAGAAAAGCAAATTAGAGTTTCGTCAATAAGGGCGCCGCAAAATGCAAGGTTTCTTGAGTCGGTTGAATCCGGCCATTCCTCCCATAATCAATCGGCGGAAATCGGCGGAATACTGGGGATTACGGCGCCGCCTTTAAGGATAGACAGTCAGTGTAAATACGCGGTAGTCGCCAGGGGCGATGTTCCGATATATTTACGATTCCCGCCAAAACCTGACTATAGAGAGAATACTTGGGACCATGCAGCAGGATCTATTATCGTAGAAGAAGCCGGTGGGAAAATTACAGATTTAAACGGCCATGGATTGGATTTTTCAGCAGGAAGGAAACTTTACAACAATCAGAATATTATTGTTACCAATGGCGTACTCCACGATGCCGTGCTGAACGCTGCGAGGAAAATATCCGGATAAGAGCCGGTTGAGAGTGAAAAATCCAGAATAATTTGATATAAAATTTGAATTAACTGTTTTAATGTGCTACAATATGTTAGACAAATTACCTGACGAGGGATAAACATGAAAACGGCTACTGTTAGACAGGTTCAGCATAATCTGGCTGAGGTTTTGAGACAGGTTGAAGCCGGTGAAAAATTTCAAATAGTGAGAAGAAATCATCCGGTTGCCATGCTTATCCCAATGCGGGGTGCATATGCGGAGAAAGCGGCAGACTGGTCGAAACACCGATCTGAAGTAAATACGATATTCAAAGGCAGAGCTGTAACTGGAAAGCCAATGGAAGAAATAGTTTCCGATGGACGGGGTGACTATTAATGAAGTCTTACTTTGATACAAGTGTGCTTGTTAAACTTTATATTCCAGAAGAGGACAGCGAAGCGATCTGTACTTTCATACAAAACAGAGGAAAATCGATAGCTATAAATTCACTGCAGATAACTGAGCTAAAAAATGCCTTTGCCCTCAAGGCTTTCAGACAGGATATTTTAAATGAAGAACTTGAAAAGTTATTAAATCAAATGAAAGAAGATTTCAGGCGGGATCGTATTACGCTGGTTAAGGTCGATTGGATCAAACTCTGGGAAGTGGCTCAGGATTATTCATTGAAATTCACCAGGACAATTGGATGCCGTACTTTGGATATATTGCATGTGGCGGCAGCAAAAGTAATGAATGCTGAGGAGTTTTATACGAATGATAAGAGACAGCAAGAGCTGGCTGAGGCGACAGGTATGAAAACGCATCTTTATCCTGTTGTGAACTAAGATAATGGACTCTACAGCAGCGTATTATTTTGCTCTCTCTGGATTAACGGAGGCGTTGTACTTCTCGACAATATCCCCCACGACCCGTATTCGTTCGATATCTCCGGAAGATGAAATTTCATCGGAAATTCCCAGGATCAGTTTTGGTGCGAAGAGCTCAATAAGTTTATAGGTGCACCGGATCAGGTCATCCGCGGGGAAAGTTTTATCAAAATAGATAGCAGGAATTCCATCGATCAGGAAAAGCTCATCTCCAAGTCCTTCCTTGATCTCTTCCAGGGTAACATCCCCCTGGGGTTCAGGTGTAATTGCTTCGATGCCGTCCAGCCCGGTTTCTCGAGCGTAAGGAAGCAGGGGGCCGCAGTCTCCGTCCCAGTGTGAATGAACAAACTTGCCGGCTGCATGCAGCTTCTCGCTGCGCCTCTGGCAGGCCGGCAGATGGTATTTCACAAACAGATCGGGGGAGAGAGTCCCTGCATGGATATTCTCTCCGAAGTTGATTATCTCAATGGGTGAAGCATTGATCAGTTCAATCAGCCTGTCGTGGGATTCATCCAGGGCCTGAAAGTAGGCTTCAACTGCTTCCGGCATGTCGTACAAGGCGTATACTCCCTTTTCCACACCCATAGTGTTGATGTAGAGATCCTGCACATTCATGCGGGGCATATAGATAGTCGGTGCGCCCAGATCTCCCACTTCTTTCTGAGCTTTATCGAAAACATCCTGGTCCCATTCCCAGTCGGTGTTCTCAGCCCTCCATGTGGCGATTTTCAGCTCCTCTTCAGTTTCCACTTGCCATTTCAGATGATAACGATGAGGGCTGTTCTCGCTGAGCCTGATTACTTCCACCTGTTTGCCGACGGGAGTTTCGATGACATGCTCTCTGCGGTTGCCTCCCAGCTCGCGCCACAGATGGCGGACCCCGGGCGGAGGGGCGGCCTTGAAGCAGCGATTGTATTCCCCGTAGAGTCTTGCCGAACATCCGAGATGCCTGAGTATGCCGGGGACGTCCATATCCGTGTAGGGATGAGGAATGGGAATACCGGCGAACTTTTTGTCTGTATACCAGCAGCCTATGCGGGGCTGCCAGATGATCTTTCCGCCGGATTTCCCGAAAGCGACATCCCTGTGCAGTTTGGCAAGATCCTGCTTCATTACAGGTACACCATTACTGTGACGATTTCATAGGGTTTTAAGGCTACTCTTACCCGGTTTCCTGAAACAACAGCACAAGGCTTGTTCAGCGATCGTTCCAGGTGATCACATCGGGCGGCAGAATCCGGTTCAATGGGAAACATGATGGTGCATGATGTGGCGATTCCGTCGCATTCCCTCAAACGTACAACCAGGGCATCGGGTGTCCAATACTCCTCGGGTATTTTCACCGCGCAGAGCACAACATTATCCGCGTCGATGGAGATAAAGCTCTTCTCTGCCGGAAGCGGCTGTGAATTATCGATCCTGCCCCAGCTCTTCAGACCTCCCGGATGTTCAGTGTCCCAGGCACAAATTGCCCGGCCCAGAAAACTGCCCGCTTCATGAACAATGGCTGATTGGGCCAATCCCCTTTCGTGAGGGAAGAGTGAGTAGTTAAGCTCGTGGTTCCCATGGCTCATCTCAGGGTCCATGTCCCGTACTGTCCTGATAACGGACAGCCTGATTCTCCCATCAAAAAAATCAGCACCGTAAGCTCCGTCGTTGAACAGTGCCAGTCCGAAACGGTCGTCATCCAGGTCAAGCCAGTCGTGCATGCAGAACTCCGCGGCAGGATCATCCACAATCACTGCTCCGTGAGGGATCGAAGTTTTCGTTTGTGGATTATCCATGCCCGGTTGAAATCCTATCTTGAGGAATACATTACTTTCGTGCCAGTTCAGACGAAGGCGAAAATCTATACGGGGAAGGCCATTATAAACCGTGACTTCCCGGGTGAATCGGGACCACTTACTGCTGGAGGTCGTGGTTACAGTAGTCGAGAAAAGCGTCCGGGTGCTTACCCCTGGTTTTTCTTCCATGACAATGGCCCTTGTTCCTCCTGTGAAAGCCTGGACCCAGGAAGTGCTCATTTCATGTTCTTCGAGGATTTCGAGGGTATTGCTGCGGTCTTTGAGAAGATCCAGTTCACGCCCCTTGTCTTGAATCTTCAGGAGATCACCGGTTGAGGGATCGAAGAAGAGTCTGAAGTGATCATTTTCCAGGATGTTGTCTTCAAAACGGGGCGGATCGGTTTGGATAAGACCGGGAACTCTCTCGTAAGCTCTGTAGACCCTGTAGCCGAGAGGTGGTATACGGTCAATAAAGGAAAGGCGGCGCCCGTTAGAGTCTTCTTCCCAGTGTGCCCGGACCTCTTTTCCGTCCGGATCGAAGAGGCTTAACTTTCCTTTAACAGGAGAAATCCATGGAGGCGGTTCAACTGAAACGATGCCTCTATATGACTCCAGCCCGGGGTTGAAAACCATGAGCGGATATCCATCTCCACGGGTGTCTATTCTGGATTTTATTCTCGATACACTGTCGTCCAGCAGCAGCCGGACTTTTTTATGTATATCCCGGTAGGACTCTCGGGCAGCACGATAAACCGAAGCGGAGGAGGTGCCGGGGAGGATGTCGTGAAACTGCAAGACCAGCAGTTCCTGCCATAATTCTTGGAAATCAAGTCGCGGGTAAGCGGGCTTCCTCTGCAGGATTGCAGCTGCTGCACAGGCAGACTCTGCCCGTAGGAGTTCTCTATCACAGAAGCGGTTCTCCCGTTTTACCTGCGCCTGGGAGGTGAGGGCGCCGGTAGCAAAGGCATGCAGATTCCCTCTATGTTCTTTTAGACGGTTTGTGACCTGCCTCGAGAATACCCCGGGAAAAAACTCTGAAGCCTTTCCAAACTGCCACCTGGGCGCTTCGGGAATATCCTTCATGGCATGCAGGGTTTCGATCTCGTGGTAACGGGGTCCACCCCCGTGGTCCCCGGTACCGTAAAGAGCCAGTTCCTCTTTGCTCACCCCCGCTTTCATATAAGGGGCAAGCTTTTCCAGACGCTCCCGGGTCAGGGGCGGATTTGAGTAGGGGCCAAAAGGCAGATAGGCAATAAGGCTGCTTCCGTCCGGACCGATCCAGCGGAAAGCTCTTTTTGTTTTCCCCGGATCTTTTTCCTGAGGCAAACCGCGGCCGAACAGGTAGTATTTGAATCCGCAGCCGGTTAGTATTTGCGGCAATGTTGCTGCGTGGGCAATAAAGGAGTCGGGGACAAAAGCCACCGTGTGCTCTGAAACCCCAAGCCTTTCAGAAGCGTACTTCACCCCCATCAGGTACTGGCGAATTATCGATTCTCCGGAAGGTAGAATCGTGTCAAACTCGCACCAGGCGCCTCCGATAACTTCCCAACTCCCCTTGTCAATGTGCTGCCGGATCCTGCGGAAGATCTCCGGGTACTCCTTCTCCATGGCTTTGTAGAGATACATCTGGCTCTGGCAGAAGGTGAAGGCGGGTGCCTGTTCCATGAGATCCAGGACAGCCCTGAAGGTGTCCGGAGCTACCCGGTGTACAGTCTCTTTAAAATCCCAACGGTAACCCAGGTCAATATGAGCATGTCCCAGCATATGCAGGGTAAGGTGAGACATATCGACGAGATGCTCATCCGATCCTTTGGGCGGGAAGTCCGGATTTTCGGCAACGATTCGCTCGATGTTGTCCTGATCGTTGGAAGAACTCATAATAGGGTTAAACGCTTTCCTTCACCGCTTCATACATGGCCGCAATGTTTTCCGGCGGGACATCGGCCAGGATATTATGAACCTGCTGGAAAACAAAACCACCGCCCGGCGCCATGATTTCCACATTCTTCATTACATGCTGCCTGACCTGTTCGGGGGTGCCGTGGGGTAGAACTTCTCTTGTGTCGCACCCCCCACCCCAGAAGACAAGGTCTTGCCCGAATTCCCTTTTCAGCCCGGATAATTCCATATCGGTGCAGGTGAACTGAACCGGATTGATGATTTCCAGTCCGGCTTCGATCAAATCGGAGAGCAAGGGATATACACCGCCGCAGCAGTGCAGGCTGATCTTTAAGTGAGGACACAGTTTTTTTGCCTGATGCCACAACGCCGAATGACGCGGCTTGAAAAATTCGCGATACATGCCGGGAGAGAATTGAGGGCCGGTCTGCATTCCCAAATCATCGCCGAAACCGATTATATCGATATACTCGCCGACTGCCTGCAGATATTTACCCAGATTATCCAAATGATGCTCCGTAAGCTTATCCAAAAAAGTGTGGGCGCGTTTCGGCTCGGCAGCCAGAAGGTAAAGGAACTGGTCGATCCTAAAGGAAAATTCTCCGATCTCCACCAGGTTCCCGCCGAAAGTCCCATAAATCGCCCGGTCGGTGGATTCACGCAGCTCCCTGGCTGTTTTCTTGAAAATCTCGAGGCCCTGGCTGTCGAATCCGGCGGGCGCCGGCGGTACTCCCAGACGGCACCACATAATCTGGTTTAGCTGGCAGGGAAGATCGTCAAACGCGGCGTTCGTGCTTTCCAGGTAGGGAAAGCAGGTTTGTTCATAAAAATCACATCCATTTTTTTGAATACAGATTATCTGCCCCTCGTCACCCCGAACTATGTTGCCTTCACCTGTTCTTTCGACTTCTATAAACGCGGGGATTTTGCACGGTGTGCCGTCCTGCAGCTCCCAGTCCTGCCAGTATTCCTCGCGCATATAATAGTTGTGTCCGATCTCTACAACATCCGCTCCCACCAGGTCAAGAACATCGTCCTCCACCAGCGCGAGCTGTTGAATAAAGTCGTAGATGAACAGCCTGCTCGGAGGTAAACCCAAATGTTTACGTAATTTTACGTAAGCCCCGGCCATAATTCCGCTGGAGCGGTGCCCGTTGAAATCGACGGGGATACGAACCGCCTCTTTATGATTTGCTGCAGTCAGAATTCTTTGCCTGGAGTTCATTTCAATCCTTTTTTTTTCAGAGATTCTTTGGTCAGCCGGATATACATCTCGACGGTGTCCTCGAACACCTCCTTCCCCTTTTCCTCTGAAGCATCCCGCGGATCGGTCTTAACGATACGTTCCGGATGGGGTTTCTCTGTAAAACCCGGACCGTCCACAATGGAGAAGTCCCGGTAACGAATCGGAACTTCTCTCGGCGGAAGCCGGGAGAGATCCACTAAATGGGCGCCGTCATGGAACTGCTCCTGGAAATACATCAAAAGCGAAGTTTCGTATAAATCGGCGTGACCGGCCATATTCTTTTCTGTAACCTCCAGGGAAAAGGCCAGCCTGCAGACTACCAGGCTGTCCGTGACATTTGAGTATCGCTTGGTCAGGCGGTCCAGAGTTTCCAATTGATTCCAGGCGCCGTGACCGTTGACAATTATAATAACTTTATACTCGTGACGGATCATCATCTCAATTTTTTCAGCCATAACGAGAGCGAAGATATGCTCCCGGTAGTAATGGCTTTGCCAGAGGGCAGTGGGAAAATCCATACCCACTACCCAGTCATCTTTCTTAAAACCGAGGCTTTGCAGCATCCACTCCGGTCGTTCCCGCTCGGTTCCCATGAAGATTGTGGGAAGCACGACTCCCTTCCCGAGGCGCCGGCAGGTCTCCAGCGCACAGTGGGTGGCATTGATCGGATCCACGCCTACGGGAAGATGCGGCCCATGATACTCCAGCGGCGCCACAGGAAGGAAGATAAGAGGGCAGCGCTCCCGCTCCTCGATCAGCTGCTCCGGCCTTAAATATTCATAACGAATTTCCCGCTCATCCATGGTATATTCCTTTAAAGCACATACTCGACAGCTTTCCTGAAACACTCGGCCTGGCGATCAACCTCGTCTTCGTCGGCGTTCGGATCAATGCCGAAGGCCGCTCCCAGTCCGGCATCCACCACACCGATAGAGATATTAATCGCTCTCTCGAGAAGCCGGTCCGTCCGGGGCAGCATCCCCCTGGAGTACCTTGCTTTTCCTTTGTACTGCTGGTTTTTCAGAGGATTGGATTTGGGATTGATTGTCTTCATGCCCAGAATCTGCTCCATGTTGTTGTAGACATGCCATCCGGAATGGGCCACTGTAAGGGTATTCAGCTCTTTGGCAGCCCTGTCCGCAGACTTCTTATCGGGCAGTAAAACCGTAAGAATGGTTCCGCATTCACCTTCAGGGTCGTTGAGTCTTCTGAACTCAAGACCCCTGATGTCCTTGATCTGTTCTTTAAACCTGGATTTCAGGAATCTCAGACGTTCCAGGATCCTGTCCAGTTTGCGGAATTGAGCCAGAAGGACAGCAGCGGACAATTCGGTCATTCTAAAATTCAAGCCGATTATACTACGTTTACCCACCTCAACACCCGTTCGCAGAGGGAAGTGCCCCTGATCGTGAAAGGCAAAAGCCCGGTTGTAAGTCTCCTCATTATCGGTGACCAAAAGACCGCCGTCGCCTGCATTTATCATCTTGTAGATGTTGAAGGAGGAAATCCCAACATCACCTATAGTTCCCAGGCGACGTCCCCTGTAGGATGCGCCGAAGGCCTGGGCAGCATCTTCGATGAGCAGAAGCTTATGCCTGTCAGCGATCTTGCGCAGTTTGTCCATATCGCAGGGATTCCCGATCATGTGTACTGCAAGTATGGCTCTGGTATAGGGGGTGATACGGTTCTCTACATCCTCAGGATCCAGGGTAAGGCTTTCGTCCACTTCGGCGAGTACGGGAACTGCGTTGTTTGCAATAACCGAAGACATCGAGGCTATAAAGGTATAGCCGGGGACAATCACTTCGTCCCCCGGCCCAATGCCGGAGGCAGCCATAGCCACGACCAGGGCCGCGGTTCCAGAAGAAACGGCCAGGGCATGATTGATACCGAAACGGCTGCAGATTTCCTTTTCGAGGTTCTTGACTTTATGCCTGAAGTCGGGATCTTTCTCATCTCCATACCTGAAAAGGTGTTTTGAACGGATAACATCGAGGATCTCTTCCTCTTCCTCTTTCCCTATCCAGTAAAAACCGGGTCCTGGCATATCGCTCCTCCTGGAAATTAGTAAATTTTAGTATATATCTTGTTTTATCATCTGGAAAGGGGGAATGCTTGAGAACTCTGTCAAAGAATGGGAGGTGGTGTTGAAAGTTGTACTGACTAACACTTACCTGAGATCGAGTTCCTTTTCCAGGGCATCAGCAAGAACCTTTGGACTCCAGTCTTTTGAGTCGACGGGTAAACCTTTTTCAGCAGCTTCCAGCTTATGTAAATCCTGAACTGGAACGAGAGCTGCGAGGGGTCTGCCGTATCGACCGATAACAAATCGTTCCTTTTGAAAAGCGACTCGCAAGAGCAGCGACGGGAGTTGTTTCCTGGTTTCAACTGTTGAGAGAAGTCTGTTTCTTATCATACTTAAAGTAACTGAAGAATTAGCCGTGTTGCTTTGCTGTTTCGCATTAAGAGTAACACAAATGTTGTACAACACGTACATGTTGTACAGCATTTGGCATTCTTTTTTGTTCTCACTGGCGACTCTGGAGAGTACGTCTACAGAAATGACAACCGGCTAAGACTCCTGAAACAGCCTGTCCATGCTCTCCTTGCCCGGGAGGAGTGAACCGGATTCAAGCTCTCTAACGATCTCTACGATCCGTCTGTTTACAGGAGTATCGATTCCGGCGCTTTCTCCTGCACGGACGATGGCGCCGTTGATAAAATCTATTTCCGTGGGACGTCCAAGCTTAAGAGATGCCAGCATTGCGGAATCCGTCCTTCTGTGTTTATATCCAATTGATCTGATAATCAGGTGCTTGATCCATCCGGGCGGGAATTTTTCGCCTGTAAGAAGGCTGACGTTCAATGCATCATCCGAAGCGGTAAATTCAATACCGGAAGCCCGGGCTGCACTGACCACTTCTCTTCCGATAGTAAGGGTTAGCTCTCTGATTTTACGACTTTTCAGCATGTCCCCGAAGTTCATGCCGCTGATTGCCCCCAGGGACGTGAGTGACGCGGTTACCGTAAGCTTGGACCAGAGGGCGCTCCTCATATGCCGTGAAATCTTTACCGGAAAAGCTTTCTCCACAGTATGCCGGAATTTAAGAGCCTGGGGGTGCTGCCCGCCGTCCAGGCTTCCCACAATTAAAGGGCCCCGGGCGGTTAAATCGTACTTGCCCGGCGTCGGCATGCTCGCTCCCCACATTACGCACCCGGGGAGTATTCTCTTTTCACCAAACAATTCAACCAGGTCGAGAGCGATGAGACCGTTTTGGGTGGTAACAAGGAATCCGTCGGGGGTCAGGACGGGTAAAAGCCCCTTTGCCGCCTCAATCAGAGAATTGCACTTGGTGGCCAGTATTATAATGTCCAAAGGGTCGTGAAGTTCCTCGGGTCCGTAGATCAACTGGGGGAACACCGAAATAATTTTTCTGCCTTCCTTAACGACAATACCATTTTTCCGCACAGCGGCGGTTATTTCACGGTCGCGCTCGAATACCCATAATTCGTCTGCTCTCGATGCAGAGAGCCAGCCAGCCATTACACCGCCCAGGCAACCGCACCCTAAAATACCAATCTTCATAATGCCTTACCCGGTGTAATTAATTGTACCTTATGGAAGTATGTACGATAGCGTGAGGCGTCACGAGTCAACAGGGTCAATCCCGAAACCGCAGCGTGGGCGCCGATGTAGAAGTCGGGGAGAGGAGATCGCTTTTTTCCGTCCCTTCTTCGGTATCTCAGGAAGGCTTTGCCTGCTATAAAAGCGGCTTCGTAAGGCAGCTTGAGCTTCTGGATCAATAACAAATGCAGATTTTCATCTAACTCGGCCTGTCGTTCGAAGGCCAGTGACACTTCTGCATAAATAATCGGATTAATTGCAGCACCTTCTGAAAGCATGGCCGATTGCAAGTGCTTAGTTGACCATTCCTTCCATTGGGGATCGTCGGTGAAGATGTCCAGGAGAATATTGGCATCGACCAGGATCATTAATTCTGATCCCGTGTAATCCGCATGATCCCTTCGGTGGTGGTCGAAACTGTGGCGCTGCCAGTAGCTTTCGCGAGTCGTTCTTTGTACAGTTCCCTCCTGTTTTTTGAGGGTTTAATCAACACACCTTCTTCGATTGCTGTAAAAATAACTTCGGTGTTAGGTAAAAGTCCGAAACGATTCCGCAGATTTAGAGGGATCGTGACTTGCCCTTTAGTTGTAATTTTCATAGTAAGAATAATACAATGATAAGTAATACTTGTCAATGCAAAGACAACACAGCGCTCAGGCGCCCATTTATCTATTGACATGTCTGGTATTTATTTGTAAAGTTTGTTCGATCGTGTTCGTTTTTATAACAAAGGAACAGGCCAGTAGATGGACCGGGAGAACAGGAAAAAGCACATACTGCACACCCTTGAAAGCAGCGAGTACATAGCCGTCCGGGACCTGGTGGGCAGCCTCGGTGTTTCACATATGACGGTCAGGCGGGACCTTTCAGAGCTCGAGAGCCGGGGGTCCCTGATCAGGA
>CBDUZM010000039.1:0-13122 GCA_965371685.1 uncultured Spirochaetaceae bacterium
AAGCTGATCGGAGAGTAGTATAACCACATCAGATCTATATATGGTTCTTCTCGAGTGTGCTGAGATGATGGGCGACCGCGCCTTTGAGTGAAATCTCTAAGGTTTTAGTACGCTTGATGGGCGGTTTAGTGAGGCTGACCAGCTGGTAGTTATCGCGGTCTTCAAGGAATTTTTCAATAGCCGGAGCGAAGAGGATGTCCCAATCCTTGGTCTGGCTCCCCATCAGTACGATGATGTCCACGGGATGATATACTGAGACCATCCGTCCGAATGAATCGGCAATGGCCCGAACCTGAATTTCCCGGATTTCCTTTTGGGGTTTTCCTTCCGGATCGGCGGAGAACGCCCTGTATATGTGTTTGGCGGAAATACATTCCAGTACATAACCGAAGCACCGTCCGTCCCCTAAATCAGCCTCTGTCAATTTCTTATTGTCGTTTTGTGATTTGTTGATTTCCTCCATGGCATAGTCCAGAATTATATGACTCTTGAGTTGTCTGATGGAGAGATACTGCCTGGCCATGACTGCAGCGCCGTTTCCGCTTACATAGACCTCCAGATGTCCCTTCCCCCCGCAGCCGCAGAAAAGGTCCCCGTCCGGCTTGTAGACGGTGTGGCCGAATTCCGCCGTGGTCAAACACATTCTTTTGCGCGTCAGGGCGCAGTTGAATCCGGAAGAGTAAGTGGCCAGAAGAACGTTGTCGTATTCCTTTCCCTCGCCATAACGGGCGGCGCCTTGAACAGCCGCCTTGATGTCATTTACCTGGGTTACACAGCAGCCCTTCTTGTCCCGCAAATCACGCCCGAAGGTAATATCCTCTGTAAAGGATGTGTTTGCGGAAAAATTTATCGTTAAGCCTTCTTCATTCACAACACCCGAAGAGCTGATCCCCACATGACTGCCGTCTTGTATATGGGTGAAAATAAATCGATTGAGCTCATCGTTTCGCCGGATGTCCTTCATGGATAGAGTCACCATCTCTCCCATAATTTCACCGGAAGAAGCCTCTACCCTGGCAATCCTGATGTTTGTTCCTCCTAAATCTATTCCGTATATTTCCATGGGAATTCCTTTCTCTAATAGCCTTTCGGATGGGATCGGTGCCAGTGCCAGGCCGAATCCATTATTGCCTCGAGAGACGGGAAGCGGGGCTTCCAGCCCAGCTCCCGGCTGATCCTATCAGAGCTCGCAACGAGAACAGCAGGGTCACCCGGTCGCCTAATGCCTTCGATAAGATTCAGCTTTTTACCTGTCACCTGCCCGGCGGTCTTTATTAACTGCCTGTTGGAAAAACCCTTCCCGTTGCCCAGGTTGTACACTCTGGATTCCCCGCCTTTGGCGAGCCATGACAGCGCTAGGAGGTGCGCGTCGCAGAGATCCATTACGTGGATATAGTCTCGAACGCAGGTCCCGTCTTCAGTGGGGTAGTCCGTTCCGAAAAGGGTGAAGTTTTCTCTTTGACCGAGAAGGGTCTTCATTATCAAAGGAATGATATGTGTTTCGGGACTGTGGTCTTCCCCGATCTCCCCGGATGGATGGGCGCCCGCCACATTGAAGTATCTTAGAGAGACGTAACGCAGGCCGAAGGCGCGGGAGTAATCGGCCAGGATCTGCTCTATCATGAGCTTGCTCCGGCCGTATACATTAATGGGGTCCAGGGCGGCGTCCTCTTTGATCGGCACTTTTTCCGGCTCTCCGTATACCGCCGCGGTGGACGAAAATATTATTTGATTTACTCCCTTTTCTAGCAGAACCTTTAATAAATTAAGCGTTCCTCCGACATTGTTCAGGTAGTACTTCTGAGGATCTTCCATTGATTCCTGAACCAGGCTTGAAGCGGCAAAGTGAATTACCGATTTTACCGCGTATTTCTCAATTGCTCCGGCAAGGCGGGAGGAATTCCTTATGTCACCCTCGATCAGGGGCGCCTTCCTGACAGCCTCTCTATGGCCCTTGCTCAGATTGTCGTAAGCAACTACCTCGGTCTCCGCTTCGATCAGCTGCCGCACCATGTGGCTTCCCAGGTAACCTGCCCCTCCTGTCACCATGACACTCATATGTCACCTCCAGATGCCCAAATCTAGAAGTAGCTCAAATCGAATAGATAGTCAAGAACAGGAAGCCTACGGGGTATGGGGGGAGAAGTCCTTATGCGGAAGAAAGTTTATGGGCATTGCGCCGATCGATATTATCAGGACGATTTGCTGCTGTCCCGATTTATTTCATCGAGAATGTAATCCATCTTCGATTTCGAGGGAGAACAAATCCGGGTAATCTCTTCCCGGCTGTAGTTGTTCTGAATGTACTCCTGGATGGGAAGCCTCTGGAACCAGCAGTCCATTATTTTTGAGCATGGAAGCCCGTTACTCTCAACGCGGCAGTATTTAAATGGAAGCGTGTGTCCCAGCTTCCTGCAGTATACTTCGAGCTGATCGTATGTCTCTTTATTGAGAGGTTCTTTCATCATATCCAACCGTAAAATAAGATCGGGAGGCAGCCCCCAAGGAGGACTGGTTTGCTATGGGCTGCCTCCCGTCAGTTAATTTTTACATCTACTTTTTAAGAGATTGAATCTCTTGAGCTTTGGGCATGTCCTTGATGGATTCAAGGGATTTCTGCAGTTCTTCCTCCGGCAAGGCGTAATCTACAAGCTTGCCTTCGAAGAAAGCGTCATATCCTGTAAGGTCCATAAGGCCGTGACCGCTCATGTTAAAAAGGATAACCTTTTCTTTGCCTTCTTCTTTAGCCTTCTTCGCTTCCTGTATAACGGTGGCAATGGCATGGCTGGTCTCCGGCGCCGTGATAATTCCCTCTGTCCGGGCGAAGAGCACAGCTGCCTCATAACATTCCAGCTGGCCAAGCGCTCTGGGAGCGAAAAGACCTTCTATGATAGCCTGGCATACCTGAGGCGCCATTCCGTGATACCTCAGCCCGCCTGCATGGATGGGAGGCGGCACAAAGGTATGACCGAGGGAGTGCATTGGCGCCACAGGAGCGATTTCAGCTGTATCCCCGAAGTCGAATACGAATGGCCCCCTGGTCATGGTGGGACAGGAAATTGGTTCTACAGGAATAATGTCTATCTCCGCGCCGTTTATTTTGTCGTAGAGGAAGGGAAAAGCGATCCCCGCGAAATTACTCCCTCCTCCCGCACAGCCGATCACCACATCTACCTTCTTCTCGCCGGCTTTTTCCAGCTGTTTCTTCGCCTCTAATCCGATGATGGTCTGGTGAAGGCACACGTGAGGCAGCACGCTTCCCAGGCAGTACTTTGTCTTCCCGCTCGTATCGTTCATTGTTTCTTCGATCGCTTCGCTGATGGCGATTCCCAGGCTTCCCGGAGTGTCCGGATGTTCCGCCAGTACCTTTCTCCCCGCCTCGGTCTGATCGCTCGGGCTTGCGATGCATTCAGCCCCCCAGACCTGCATCATGCTTTTCCTGTAAGGTTTCTGATCGAAGCTGATACGCACCATGTACACCTTACAATCCAGCCCTACTATTTTGCAGGCAAAGGCGAGGGCGCTGCCCCACTGGCCGGCGCCTGTTTCTGTAATAATCTGCTTGACACCAAACTCCTTGCAGTACCACGCCTGGGCAACAGCCGTGTTGGGCTTGTGGCTTCCGGGGGGAGAGACACCCTCATTCTTGTAGTAGATCTTGGCCGGTGTACCCAGAGCTTCTTCCAGGTAGACTGCTCTGTGGAGCGGGCTGGGACGCCATCGATATAGAATTTTCAGAATTTCCTCCGGTATATCGATCCAGCGGTCCGGGCTCATGCTTTGTGCCATCAGGTTCATGGGGAAGATTTTTCCGAGATACTCCGGTGTTGCGGGCTTCAGGTCCGGGGCCAAAAGGGGATTCTGGAGCTGGAGATCCGCGTTAAGGTTGTACCATTGCCTCGGGATTTCATCTTCCGAGAGTAATATTTTTACAGACATAATAGCCTCCTTCTAATCTTGTTGCGGCATTCGACGCTTTTAATTTAATTTAAATATTCCTTTATCACCCTTTTCAGGGCGGAATGCTCTTTCTTAAGCTCCCTGGAACCCCTGGTGATTTTACAGAGGCTCATGCCTAATTTTTGGGCCACTTTTCGCTGGCTTATACCCCTGTCTAAAAGCTTTACCAGCTCCAATCGGCCGACGACCTCTTCGATCTCTCTCTTTGTCAGGATACACTCCAGGAAGTTTTTTATAAGCACCGGATCCTTTATCCTGGCCAGGATTTCAGCTAACTCGGCAATCCCATTCATAATGTTACTACGAGTAGAAACGTTACTATATGAAGAAACGTTTGTCAAGAAAAAAAATTAAAAAAAGTGAAATTTTATTAAATGTCTGTTCTTTGATTGTCCTCTTGTGTGTTTTTTTCATGTGTAAATATTCTCAGGCACTTCAGGAATTCTCCGACCTCTGCCGGCACTCTAATACCTTTGTCATTCACTATTTCTTCCGGAGTTATGCCTTCTACATTATAAAAAGCGGCATTGGCGCTGTGATCTATCTGGATAAACGATCCTTCTATAGTAAGACCGGCGAAGAGGCCTTTGCTTTGGGCATAGGAGTAGATCTCGGCTTCAAGCTCTATATCGGTGCTTGCTTCAGCCTGTCTGCCAAGGGGTCCTGCCGCTATGGCTGCGTCAACACCCAGGGTAAATTTGCCCTGCATTATACCGTCGATACTTTTACGGCTTTTAAATACCAGAACGATGTCGGTCGATTGCGCACCGATCTGCCACCCTACGCTCACCCCGGAAAGAGTGATAAAAAAAGGGTTGCTCCAGGTTCCCTTGTCCGTTCGAATTACCATGATACCCTGCCCGTGTCTGCCCCCGATAAAGAAGCCTACTTTCAGAAGATCAGGAACCACGGCAACGCCATAGGCGTTGTTGAGCATGGAGAGGGGAATAGCGTTATCCGGAATTTCATGTATTTCCGTTATAACCGCAGTGGCATCGCGTACCTTGTCAATTTCTATTTCTTCTGTATATGCCGTGAGGCAGATAAAGAGAAACAGAGATATACAAAAAAAACGGGCTGAAATAATCCCTTTTTTCATCTTTTTAAAACCCCTTTTCAGGCTGCTTTACTATTAAACAACGGATGTTGCCCGTTGTGTTACCGACACCGTAAAACATGCGTCGGCTGCATTATATATCATATTACTCGGTTGGGACAGGGATAGTCGAATGTTTACTATAGCCTTGACTCGATACGGTCAATGAAATTAATATTGAACCCTGTTATATTGCTTTTCAAGTTGCAGAGGCTTCTAAATGGGAAAAAAAGAGTCCGAGATCAGACTATCAGCCGTCATGGTAACCCGTATCGATTCGTTCGATCGAATACTGGGCAGGGATGAAAAGGAAGCGGCGAAGCTTCTCGACTTCCATAACGCTTATATAGGTGATGTTGTCGAACAGCACAAGGGCAAGGTTATCAACACGGAAGGGGAAACCCTGTCAGCCGAGTTCAATAACGCTAAAAACGCCGTTGCCTGCGGTATTGCCATTCAAAAAGGACTGGTTGAGTATAACCGCGGGGTTTCACTGAACAACCGCTTTCGTCTCCGGATAGGAATTCACCTTGGAGATTTTCAATTTCAGGGAAGTAAGATAATCGGAAAGAACCTGAAGATAGTATCCGGCCTTCAAGGATTGGCTTCACCGGGCAGGATCTGCCTTTCAACCGAGATTTTCGACGCTGTTTCCAGCAAACTGAAAGTTAGGGTGGAGTATCTCGGTGAAAAGCTGCTGGAAGGAGTGGAGGAAAAGATTCAGGTCTATAAGCTATTCCCCGGTCTGAGAGGAACGGCGGATTCCCGCAGCACAGAAAGAAATGAGCGAGCAGAGAAAGAAACTGCCGGGGACACTGATTATAGCTCTCGATCGACACGTCGATTGAGCGGGAACTCATTCCTGGATCGGGTGGATCAATCTCGAGGTGTGGCAATGGACGGTTTTCAGGATCGTCATCCCGAGGCCGGCAGGAAGCTTCTGTCGTTTATTGACAGGTTGGCACAGAAAGGAGTGCTGGAAAGAGTAGTACGGAAAGATGGAGTATCAGAATATTCTCTGGCCAGCATTAAAGATCTGTCCAATTTGAAGAAGGCTTTTGAAAAAGACAGGGAGGCGCCGAAGCCGCTTCCCGGAGGCGGATATATCATCAAGCCGTCGATCTTTGCTGTCGGGATAGCAGGCCTGGCCGGAATAAGCATTCTTATAGGTATTCTGTCAAGCGGGTTTGTGCTTCCCATTATCATAATAGCAGGCGTACTGTTCTGGGCCGGCCCGAGAAAGCGGCGGTGGAACAGATGGGAAGAAGGTTGGCAGTCAAGGCGGCCTGTTCAGAGCGGCTCTGAAGAAAGGGGCGGCTCGGAATCCCATCGTGGTGCTGTTTCCCGGTCGGAAGACGCTACATTGCTTGAGGCCAGGGAGACGGTGGCGAAAGTGGTCAGTGAACTGAAAGCCTCCTCCGAACTGGCTTCGCGATTGGGGAATGATATACTTTCTCTCCTCGATGAATATGTGAGCCATATGGAACTCCTGGCGGAGAGGAGCGGGGAAATTAATAGATTATTAAAAACGATGCCTATTGAGGCCCTGGAAAAAGATCGAAAAAAATTACTTGATATTATTAAAAAAGGTGTTGACGAAAACGTAAAAAAAGATTATGAACATTCAATCCGGCAAATAGAAAAGCAGAGGGTGTATTATGAAAAATTGCAAAATCAGAGGGAACTCATTCAGCGCAAGCTGAAATCCGCCCAGTCATCCCTTAAACAGCTACATATCAATATTGAACGGATGAAGGGTGTAACGGCATCCCAGGAAGACTATTCATTGGATAGTCTAATAGAAAAATCCAGGGAGTTATCCGCTTTCCTGGATGATCTGAAACGGGAACATGATTTTCTAGACTAAAAATTTTTTCATTAGTATTAACTTTTTTGTTCTCACTACATAAAGATTATTATCGTGGTATTTCCCGTCTTGGCATTGCGAAATCAAAGGAGGACTGATTTGGCTTTTACCAGGGACATAAATTTTTCAAAAGTCATACAATCCGGAAGACTCACCGGCCTCTGGTGGCTGATGTCAGGATACAGGTTTATATACATCCTGGCGGCGTTGAGCATAGGATTGTCTGCTTTAGGCAAAACAGCAAGTTTCTATCTCATACGTTTTTTTGTGGATGATGTGTTGGGCGACGCGGGTCGTACCGGCATCATTCCGCTGGTGGCGTTGGGATTTGTGGGCCTGGCCTTACTCCAGGGAGGTTTCAGCTTTCTAAGCGGCAGATTATCTGCAAAGACCGCGGAGAGCGTGGTGAGAAGGCTGCGGAATTACCTCTACGACCATATCCAGCATCTGAGTTTTGCATACCACGACAGGACTCCCACCGGGGATCTCATACAACGGACCACTTCGGATGTGGAGGCAATCAGGCTGTTTTACGCGGAACAGGCACTCTCGGTCGGGAGAACGGTTTTCCTCTTTATCATCAACATGGCGGCCCTGTTGTCCATAAATGTAAGGTTGGCCCTGTACTCTGTTATAGTGGTTCCCTTTATTGTGGGCATCTCTCTCTATTTCTTCAGCAGGATATACCGTTCTTATTCGAGCTATCAGGAGCAGGAGGCAAAACTCTCCACAACCCTTCAGGAGAATCTTACCGGCATACGTGTAGTCAAGGCGTTCGGCCGCAAGATATTTGAGATCGACAAGTTCGAAACACAGAATATGGCGAAATATATTAAGGGTAAGAAACTTGTCCTGGTTTTTTCCCTTTACTGGCCCATTGCTGACCTGCTATGCGGTTTTCAGTGGCTGGCCGGTCTGGCTCTGGGCGCCGTCATGGCGATGAGAGGTGAAATTTCCCTTGGCTCGTACCTTGCCTTCAACGGCATGATTATCTTCATCATCATGCCAATGAGAAATTTAGGGAGGATAATCGTCCGAATGTCCCGCGGGCTGGTTTCCTTCAGCCGGGTAACGGAAATTCTCAAACAGGAGCGGGAGCCGCTTTTAGCTGCAAAATTCAGTCCTAAGAAGGAAATCACCGGAGATATTGAGTTTGACAACGTAAGCTTCGAGTATGAAGAAAACATACCTGTGCTGAAGGAAATCAGCTTCAGCGCCGGATCCGGTAAAATGGTTGCTCTTCTCGGTCCACCGGGCTCCGGGAAGACCACTATGGTAAACCTGCTTCCACGTTTCTACGATTATACCGGAGGTCGGCTTCTTCTCGACGGCCGGGAGTTAAAGGATTATCCTCGCTATTACCTTCGAAGGCATATCGGAATCGTCGAGCAGGAGCCTTTTCTCTTTTCCAGCACCATAAAGGAGAATATCAGCTACGGGGTTCAGCACGAAGTGTCGGATGAAGAGGTGGAGAGAGCGGCGCGTTTTGCGGCAATCCACGATGTTGTCTGTACCTTCCCCAAGGCCTACGACACCATCGTAGGGGAGAGGGGGGTTACCCTGTCAGGAGGGCAGAAACAGCGTGTTGCCATTGCCAGGACTCTTCTCAAGAACCCGGAAATTCTTATTTTGGATGATTCCACCTCTGCAGTGGATATGGAAACGGAAGTGACGATCAGGAAAGCACTGGAGAAACTGATGAAAGGCAGAACGACCTTTGTGATCGCTCACCGAATTCAAAGTCTTATGAGGGCCGATCTTATCCTCGTTTTTGACGGGGGACGAATTGTTCAGAGGGGAGTGCACAGTGAGCTCGTGTCCCGGGAGGGTTTTTACCGAAAGGTTTATGCCATGCAGTCTCGGATCGAGGACGAATTGGAAAAGGAAGAAAGTGATGCAGCACTTTGAAGAAGAAGAATTTGACGCCAAATTTAACGGCAAGACAATAGTCAGAATCCTCACACAAATACGGCCATACTGGTCATGGCTGCTGATTTTCATAGCGTCGGTCGCTATGGTATCTTTTTTGGATTCTTACTTCACATTTCTCACAAAAAAACTGATCGATGAAGGTATTCAGAACCGGGATATGGCCAGGCTGCTGCAGATCCTCTTTATTTTCGGCGCTATCATTTTCGTCCAGATGGTGATGGTCTTCGGTTTTATCTTTGTGGCCGGTGTATTGGGAGAACGCGTGCAGTACGATCTGCGAAATAAGATGTTCTCCCATCTCCAGGCGCTCTCCCTTTCATACTTCGACAAAACCGCTGTCGGCTGGATCATGTCCCGGGTGACTTCGGACTCGGAGCGAATAGCTCAACTCATAACATGGGGGTTGGTGGACGTCACAGGGTCTGTAATGAGCATAGGGATGGGCGTGGTTTTCATGATGATTATCAACTGGAGGCTCGCAATGATCGTCTTCGTCTCTCTCCCTGTCATAATCTATGTGGCAATCAAGTTTAAAAAGCTCGTTATTGTCGAGTATAGAAAGGTAAGACGGATCAACTCGAAGATTACCGGTGCTTACAACGAAAACATCACCGGAGTTAAGGTGGTAAAAGCCCTCTGCCGCGAGGAGAAGAATCTCGAGGAATTCGGGGAATTAACCAACGGTATGTATCGGTCAGGATTCCGGGCTGCCTGGATCTCCGCTCTCTTTCTCCCTGTGATTCAACTCGTTGGCGCAATGACCCTGGGTGCCGTTTTCTGGCTCAGCGGCCGCCAGGTGAGTATGGGAGTGCTAACGATTGGCGGCATCCAGGCTTTCATATCGTACATTACCTTCATGCTCTGGCCCATCCAGGACCTGGCGCGCATCTATGCGGAACTGCAGAACTCCATTGCGTCGGCGGAAAGGATATTTTCTCTTCTCGATGCGGATCCTGAGGTGACGGACAAACCCAAATGTTTCGATCCGGGGAGCATACGCGGCGAGATCAGGTTTGAAGGAGTGAATTTTTACTACGAGAAAGAAAATCCGGTCCTCGAAGATTTCAACCTTACCATCTGTGCCGGGGAGACTATTGCCCTGGTTGGTCCCACCGGTGGAGGGAAGACAACCGTTGTCAACCTGGTCTGCCGCTTCTACGAGCCTACGTCCGGGATTATACGAATAAACGGACACGATTATACCGATTTCTCTCTCCAGTCCATACAATCCCGTCTCGGTATCGTTCTCCAGGATCCTCACCTCTTGTCCGGAAGCATCCGGGAGAATATCCGTTACGGCAGGACCGATGCTTCGGATGAAGAGGTGGAGGGTGCGGCCGGGATCTCCCGGGCTCATGATTTCATCAGCACTCTGGATAAGGGATACGATGAAGAGGTGGGAGAGGGAGGGAATTTACTGTCAGTGGGCCAGAAACAGCTCATAAGCCTGGCAAGAGCGCTTCTTGCAATGCCGGATATCTTTGTCATGGATGAGGCGACCAGCTCTATCGATACGGTTACCGAAGAGCTGATACAGAAAGGTATGGAAGCCTTGATGGAAGGAAGGACAAGCTTTATTATTGCCCACAGGCTTTCCACGATCAAGAGGGCGGATAAGATCCTGGTGATCGAAAAAGGCCGCATCGAAGAGATGGGCAGCCACAGGGAATTGATAAAAGCCCGGGGCCGCTATTATAATCTTTACACGAAGCAGCTCCTCGATGAAAGAGACCATGCATTACTCGGTTGAGGGGAAGCGAATGGGGAAGCGAATATGATACGAATAAACGAGAACTATAAAAAACTCAAGGCTTCCTATCTTTTCTCTGAAATAGCGAAGCGTGTGGCGGAGTACCAGGAAAAGAATCCTGAAAAAGAAATCATCAAGCTCGGTATAGGAGACGTGACGAGGGCTCTGCCGCCGGCCTGCATAAAGGCTTTCCACAGGGCTGTGGATGAAATGGCGGCGGATGCCACCTTTCGTGGTTATCGTTCGGATCAGGGATATGAGTTTTTAAGAGAGAAGATCGCTGAAGAGGAATTCCGTTCCCGGGGCGCCGACATCTCGCCGGACGAGATCTTTATAAGTGACGGCGCCAAATGCGATACGGGAAATATACAGGAACTCTTTGCCAGGGACACGGTTACTGCGGTTCCGGATCCCGTCTATCCCGTCTACGTAGAGACCAATGTTATGGCCGGGAGAACGAAGGCCTGGAAGAACGGACGTTACGGAGGGTTGGTCTATCTGGATTCCACGGATAAAAATCGATATGTTCCCTCGCCTCCGGAAGAAGATGTGGATCTCATCTATCTATGTTTTCCCAACAACCCGACCGGGGCTGTTATAAGTAAAAAACAGCTTGCATTATGGGTGCAGTATGCAAGAGAGCGTAAGGCCCTCATTCTCTACGATGCCGCCTATGTTGCTTTTATTCGGGACGATTCGCTTCCCCGGAGCATCTTTGAGATCGAAGGCGCCAGGGAGGTGGCTGTAGAGTTCCGAAGCTTTTCAAAAACAGCCGGCTTTACCGGCACCCGCTGCGCCTACACGATTGTGCCCGGAAGCTGTGCGGCCTTTGACAGGCATGGTGAAAAGCATTCTGTTCGGGACTTGTGGGGCCGGCGCCAGAACACGAAATTCAACGGGGTCTCTTATCCGGTTCAGAGGGCGGCCGAAGCTGTTTTCAGTAAGGAAGGGCAGGAGCAGGTGCGGGAGCTGAATGACTACTACCTGGAAAACGCCTCTCTGGTAAGAAAAGAGATGAAAGGCCTGGGTTACAAATGCACGGGAGGAGAAAACTCCCCCTATGTGTGGGTCATAGCGGGAAGGGACTCCTGGGAGATGTTCGATCTGCTCCTTGAGAAAGCAGGTGTCGTCTGCACTCCGGGCAGCGGATTCGGCAGGTGCGGGGAGGGTTACATTCGCCTCAGCGCCTTCAACAGCAGAAGCAATATCGAGAAAGCGCTCCAAAGTATTCAGGAAGCTCTTGCCTGACGGAAGGCCGAATGCTGTCCGCCAGGTCGGCTGCTGTTTTCTGCCGTTCTACCGGTAGGGATGGTTCCGTACCTTCAGGTTTTCCAGATGGTAGCTGAACATCTCCCTTGTGCGCGATAGTGCCGGATCGCGGGTTTCTTCCATCCAATCAATAAGGCGTGTACGCATCCGGTCGGCGGTCTCCCGGTAGAGAGGGTCGCGGATGAGATTGACCGTCTCCGTAGGATCCAGATCCAGATCATACAGCTCGTCCTCGTTGCAGCAGTTGTACCCGTACTTGATATTGCGCCATCGAATAGTCCTCTGAGTGCAGGCGAGCTGATTCACGCCGCCGAACTCCGTTACAACGCTCTCGCGCCACGACTCCGCAGTACCCTCAATAAGCGGCAGAAGTGAACTGCCGTGAATTTCCGGCGCCTCTGGAGATCCTACCGGAACTGCTTCCGAAGAGGCTGCGTCCAATACAGTCGGATAGATATCGGCAAGGGAGGCGAATTGCTCTATCACCCTGCCCCGGTGTCCGGCGCCGGGGAAACGCATGATCAGGGGAATGCGATGGGTCTCTTCGAAGTGGTGCCATCCTTTGTCCACAAGGCCTCCGTGGCTTCCAAGCGTTTCGCCGTGATCGGCTGCGAAGATCACCAGGGTGTTCTCAAAGCTTCCGCTGCTGCGCAGGTGATCGAGGATGCGGCCGATCTGTGCGTCTATGAGTGAAGTGAAGGCGTAGTAGTAGCGTATGAGCGCTGCCCAGGCTTCCCACGAGAGCTCCTCGTGGAGAGGGCTGATTTTGTTGTGGTGCGGTCCCGGGATCATGCGGGACGGCCAGTGATAGTTCGGCCATTCCGGGATTTCCACATCCCTGTACATCTCCACAAATTCGCCCGGGGCGTAGTATGGACCGTGGGGGCCCCAGAAGTTGTGCCAGATAAAGAACGGGCGATCGCGTTTCTTGAACTCGTCGATCATGTTTATCGTGTTCTGCGCCAGAAAATACGGCACCGTGGCTTCAGTGGGACACTCCTCCTCCCCAGCCGGCAGGAAACGCGGCGTAGTGTGGGGCCACTCCGCCAGGCGTCTGACGAAACCGTTCCCGGAAAGGTACTCCTGGTATTCGGAGAACCGGTGTCCGCCGTTGCCGTGACCCGGGAAGTTTTGACCCTCGAATCCAATGTTCCTCGGCAGCGACGGCCTATTGCTCCCCCCGTAAGCCGTGTCGGCGTCACTGCCCAGGTGCCACTTCCCGGAGTAGCCCAGGCTGTAACCGGCGCT
>CBDUZM010000040.1:0-12936 GCA_965371685.1 uncultured Spirochaetaceae bacterium
TAATAGAAGATTAACCGTCTACATTGAATACTTTCCGTACTATATTTTGCACCAAGGGTTCCGGCAAGATCCTTATCAGGTAGGCGAGAAAGAACGCGTTCTTTCCCATGGGGTAGGAGGGAAGGGGTCTCTTCATTTTTAGAATTTTCATGATTTTCCCGGCCATCCATTCGGGAGACGGAGCAGCGGCGATCCCGGCATCTCTCGCAGCCTTTGTCCGTTTCACCTCGGCGATGTATGGGGAGTCGTCTTCGTACATCTTTTCCATAAGAATTGCGGTATTGATGTGAAGGGGAGCGACGATGACAACCTTTATGCCGTGCGTCATGACCTCGTGCCGGAGACCTTTGGAAAAGCCTTCTACTGCATGTTTCCCCGCTGCATAGATCGAGGAAAATGGGACTGTAATCCTGCCTGCGAAAGAAGTGACGTTAATAATATGCCCCCTCTTTCTTTCTCGCATTCCGCGTACGATTAATTTGGTTAGATGGATCAATCCGATGACATTGACTTCAAGGTGATAGCGAACACGATCGAGCGGCGCCTCTTCCACAGGTCCGATCTGGCTGACACCGGCATTGTTGATAAGCACATCCACTTCGCCTGCCATTTGCGCCAGCTTTTCAATACTCTCCGGGATGGACAGATCCAGAGGCAGGTATTCCACACCTTCGGCTTTGTTTTCAGGAGAGATAGCCCGGGGATTTCTGGAGGTTCCGATTACCGCATAGCCGTCGTCTAAAAGTGCACGTACTATGGCCTTTCCGAGCCCCCCGGATGCACCGGTTACCAACGCCCTCGTTTTTTTATTTTCCACCAACACCCTCCTGTCTTTATAGTGGAATGTCAGCATTTTTAACCATAAACACGCTTTGTGCAAGCAAATTATTTAAATCAGGATATCCTTTAAAAAGATCTCATTCCCGTTCTGCTCCCGGCTCTTTATTCCCGCAATTACCAATTTCATAAGCTCAATTGTTTCTTCGAACGGGAAGGGTCTTTCCCCGGTCCTGAAGTATTCAACAGCTGCTTTAAGCTGCTCTTTAAAGATAGTGTAGGTAGTATCAGTATTCTAGAGATATTCACATCCTTTTGTACCGCAAATTATAGGCATTCCCCAAAACATGTCATAAATAACGGCAATAATAAGATCCGCACCCGAACTATGTTTGATATGTACAATATTTTTTTCATATGTGCCGGTGTTCCTTACAGAAGTAAAACCCGGTTTTAAAATCTGATATACTGTTTCCAGCGCATGTATTCCATAGGTCTCCCATTTTTTCGGACTGTTTACATTTACAAATCTGATTTTCCCCACAAGATCTTCCAATCCGGACGTTTTATACTTTTCATAAGAGGGTACATACCTCATCGCACTAGAGGATAGTATTTTCTTTCCTTCATTAACCCAGTCAATGAAGATTTTAAGATCTTTCTCATTATCTGCAAGGGGCTTATCAATAAATAAAGGAAGCCCGGCTTCGATAAATGGTCTTGCCCTTTCAACGTGCTGGCTGCCGATATCTGTCGCAATTATTACAGCATCTACATTTCCTATAAGATCTTCCGGTTTATGTACAATATTCCGTATTAAAGAAGCCTTTGACACCTTTACGGCATCCGCCGGATCATCTGTATATATATGCGTAACCCTGGCGCCGGGAATCCCCCAATTTTCTTTTGGCTCTCTATAGAGATAATCAACAATTGTCGGATAACCGCATTTTTTCATTTCATCCTTATTGTAATTTCCATTTATAATAGCGCTCCATGAATATGGATGGCCATTCCCCTCTGTCATGCCTATGATCCCTATCTTTATTTCTTTCATATTTCTACCTCTCCTTCTGTCAGTTATCATTACACAAACGTTCTTTAAGGAAAAGAGCCATGCTTAATGCGAATTCCGGAATCTGACAGCAGTTCTATCCATTGTTCCGCCACTAGTCGACAGTCATATTTTTCCAATACCTCCTTTCTTCCCCTGGCGCCGCACTCACGGCATAGTCCCGGGTTGGCTGCCGCCGACTCGAGAATATGGACGATGTTTTCAGGGTCCGCCCATCGAAGCACCGTGCTGCCGTCCCGGATTACCGCGCTCTTTTCGATAAGGAAATCCACATACGGTAGGATTTCGCCCGGTCCCTGGATGGGCGGCGCGGCTACAGGCAGACCGCAAGCCATAGCCTCTATAACAGGCAGACCGAAACCCTCCCACTCGGCCGTATGCAGGTAGATATCCATCGAACCGTAGAGATCCGCCATTCGGGCTGCAGATAAAGGTTCTGTGTTGATGAAAACGCAGGAGGATACTCCGTGACAATTAACGAGATTTTCCAGATCGAAACCGCCGTTTGAGTTGATCCTGTCAGTCTTGATGAGAAGCCGGGCTTTCTTCATCTTTCCGTAGAATAAGGCAAAAGCTTTTATTAAAATATCGAATTTTTTTCTCAGAGTGTTGGCGCCGACGGCGCCGACAACAAACATACCTTCCCATCCGGCCCGCTTTTTTGCCAAAGTTTTTTCTTCAGCCGTTAATGGATGAAAAAAGCTCGAATCCACGACATGAGGGATTATCGGGCCGATAGGGGAAACACCGGCATTAACGAGGAAGATCTTTGTCATCTCGGTTAGAGGAACGGGTATGAACGGCTTTAGGGACGCCGGATTAGGAGGGTGAGAGAACTGCGACCAGAGATAGAGGGGTTTCTCTGTTTTTTTCGACGGAAAGGGAAACTGGTCGGGATAGCCCAACAGGATAAATGCCACCGGCCCGTGCAGAACGAGAAGCTGGTTGATACCCTTTTTATCCTGCCGCTTCCCGCTATCTTCGGGATCCCGTCCGGCAATATCCGTTTTCCAGCCCCTGATCTCCAAGGCGCGGGCAAGTGTCTGAAGCTGCCTGGTAAATGAATTATTTTTTAATAGCGGCAGGCCGGAGGCAAGCACTACCGCCCGATGGCTGCGCTTCATCAGCGTAATCTCCTCTAAATACAAAATACTTGCAACCCCTTGCCAATCTTCATGTCTTACTTAGTATGAAGAAACACATACTTATGGTTTACCCCGAAATGCCCACCACCTATTGGGGTTTCGAATACGTCCTCGAATTTATAGACAAAAAGGCATCCATTCCTCCGTTGGGTCTTCTGACAGTAGCGGCTCTGCTTCCCGAGGATTATAAAGTTACGCTGGTCGACATGAACGTATCTCCCCTGAACAGGGAAATGATTGAGACTTCAGACATGGTATTCATCTCTGCGATGATCATCCAGAAGAGGTCGTTTGAAGAGGTTGTACGGCTCTGTAAAGATTGCGGGAAGCCTGTAGTCGCAGGAGGACCCTACGCCATCTGCTCTCATGAAAAGATCCGGGGCGTCGATCATTTTGTGCTCGACGAAGCGGAACTGACGCTGCCTGTTTTTCTCGAGGATTTTGAAGCAGGTTGTGCGAAGAAGTTATATCGCGATGCAGGGAAGCCCGATCTCAAGACAACACCGCTTCCCCGCTTTGATCTGATTGATGTGAATGACTATGACTGTATGCCCCTGCAGTATTCCCGCGGATGTCCCTATAATTGTGAGTTCTGCGATATCATTGCCATGTTTGGACGCAAACAGCGTACCAAACCTCCCGAGCAGTTAATCCGGGAGATGGAAGTGGTCTACAAAACCGGATTCCGGGGCGCCCTTTTCCTTGTGGATGATAATTTTGTCGGCAATAAGAGATTAGTAAAAGAGCTCCTGAGGAAAATTGTGGAGTGGCAGAGGGAGAAAGCCTATCCTTTTTCATTCCTTACAGAAGCGAGTATTGACCTGGCACAGGACGATGAGCTCCTGGACCTGATGGTTGATGCCGGTTTCGATATGGTTTTTATCGGCGTGGAAACTCCGGATGAAGAAACCCTTCTCGCTGCTCACAAGACGCAAAACTTGAAGGTTGGTCTTATCGAAAGCATAGAGAAAATTCAACATCGTGGTATTGAAGTCACTGCCGGATTCATCCTCGGATTCGATACGGACAGAGAAAATATTTTCGACAGGCAGATAGAATTCATTCAGAAAGCAGCCGTTCCTGTTGCAATGGTCGGCCTGCTGACGGCAATACCCAACACCGATCTATATCGTCGTCTGGAAAAAGAAAATCGAATTCTCTCCGATCCCACCGGCAACAACACCCACGACTTTCATATCAACTTCAAGACCATTATGCCCAAAAAGGATCTTATCGAGGGGTATAAGAGGGTGCTTTCCGAGATTTATTCCCCCAATCTCTACTTCAGGCGTTGTTTAAACCTTTTAAAACGTATTCCGGCGCGATCGGAGCACCCCGCTCGACCGGTAGACATGACGCAGATAAAAGCATTGTTCCGTTCATTGACAAAACAGACCTTCTCTTTTTATGGGCGGCGCTACCTCTCCTTCCTGCTGAAATCTCTCTTCATAAACATTCGTCAGTTTCCAAAAGCCGTTACGCTGGCGGTAAAGGGGCATCACTTTTTCCTGATTACGCGGGAGATCCTGAAAGCGGACGAATTCTCAACAGCGCTTCATCGAATTATGGAGAGTATGCGGAGCAGAAGCTCTGAAGCGGCTGTGGGTAAGAGTGGGAGCATGGTTCCCGAGGTACTGATCTATGTGCACAGAGTAAAGGTCTCCCTGCAGAAGGAGTATCGCCGTTTGAGTTTCGGGGTTCAGCAGTATTTGAAGGATACTTTCGACGATTTCGAAAGGTTCTGCGAAACGATCGTCCTGGAGCTTGCCCGGCTGCCGGTAAAAGACCGGCTGTAAAGTACAGCTACAGATACTCAAGCAGTCATAGCTCACAGAACTCGCCGTCCCCCGTAAGATTCCGGCAGGGATAGCGCCAGTCCTGCTTCGGATCTTCAAAGAGCGCCCGCGCTTCCCTGGGACCCCAGGTCCCGGAAGGATATCCGTACAGCTTAATATCCGGCGCCGATTTCCAGGCATTCAGGATAGGGTCGACGAATTTCCAGCACGCTTCCACGGCGTCGCTGCGTGCGTAGAGTGTCGCGTCGCCGATCATGCTGTCGAGAAGGAGCCGTTCGTATGCCTCCGGTGCATAGACGTCGGACAATTCCGAGTAGTGAAAATCCATGTCAACATTCTTAACATCAAACCCGCTGCCCGGCAGCTTCATATTGAACTTTATCAGTATGCCTTCGTCGGGCTGAATGCGGATAATCAGCTGATTGCATCCGTAGCAGCGGTCGTCCGGGTCGCCGAACAGGTGGTGGGGTATCTGCCGGAAGTGCACGACCACTTCCGTCACCCGGGCGGGCAGCCTTTTCCCCGTACGCACATAGAACGGGACACCCCCCCAGCGCCAGTTATCGACAAAGAATTTGACGGCCATGTATGTCTCTGTTCTGGAATCCTTCGCCACGCCGTTTTCATCGCGATAACCGGCCGCCTTTTCACCGTCGATGGTGGACTCGGTGTACTGTCCCCGTATTATATTTTCAGCCACTTCCTCCGGTTTGATAGGCCGGAGAGATTCAAACACCTTTATCGTCTCGTTGCGCACAGATCCCGCGTTGAAGGTAGAGGGAGGTTCCATGGCTATCATACCCACCACCTGCATCAGGTGGTTCTGAAACATATCACGAAGAGCGCCTGCGTCTTCATAATACCCGCCTCTTCCCTCTACGCCGAGTTTTTCCGCCGCCGTCACCTCGATGTGGTCTACGTAATTGCGGTTCCACAGGGGCTCAAAAATACCATTGCTGAAACGCAGAACGAGCATATTTTGCACCGTCTCTTTACCGAGATAATGGTCGATACGATAGATTTGGGTTTCGTCGAACATGGAATGGAGGCTTTCATTTAACCGGCTGCCGGACTCCATGTCATAGCCGAAGGGTTTCTCTATAATCAGACGTTTCCATCCGTTTTGCTCTCTGTTTAGTCCCTGGCGTCCGAGACTCTGAGCGATAGGTTCGAACAGGCTGGGGGGTGTAGACATGTAGAAGAGATAGTTTTCGTTCGTTCCTTTCTCTTCGTCGAGTATCTTCAGCTTTTCTTTAATCAGGGAGTAGTCTTTCGCGTTTTTGGTATCAATGACCTGATAGTAAAGGCTCTGATTAATAAAAGCGTTTATTTCTTCGGTGGTTGCTGTATCGTTTTTTTCGGTGTTTTTAAGGCTGTCGGCCATTTTGACCCGAAACGCGCCATCGTCCATCGGAGTCCTTCCGACCCCGAGAACGACGAAACCTTCCGGGAGGAGACCTCTCTTATTCAGGTTGAATAATCCGGGTATGAGCTTACGTTTGGTCAGATCCCCGGAAGCCCCGAAAATAATGAGAGCGCAATTTTTCGGTTTATCCATTGTTTACCTGCCTATTTGACTGCTTCAGCAAGGCGTCTCAGTCCTTCTGTAACGCTGCCGCCCAGATGAAAACGGATGAAGCTGCGCTGATTATCCAGCAAAGCCTGCCGGTCGCCAAGAGCCTGTGAATCTTTTAGAATCCCAAAACTGATCGATGACACATTCTCTCCCGCTTTATCGGGAATGGCGGCATCCCGGGGCATGTCGGCGGTTATCTGAATAAAGAGACCGTTCCCGCTGTCACCTTTATGAAGCTGGCCTGTGGAGTGAAGAAAGCGGGGACCGTACCCAAGAGTTGTAGCCACACGAAATTGCATCTGGATCCGGGTGCGGAGCTCGTGCAGAGCGGCGTCTGTTTCAGATGTGGGCTCGAGGTATGCCTGTATCGCAGCATAGCTCCGGACGGGGTATTCATTTTTTCCCTGTTCCGCACGGGCAAGAAAGACCCGGATCGCTTCTCCGGCGCCGGATACCTTTTCATCAGTATAAACTTTTATATCACCATCCTGGAGCGTTGAGACTAACTCGGGTAATTTTCCCTCTTCCCTGTATGAGGAGACCATTTCACGGGCCAGGACCTTGGCCGATTCCACGTTGGGCTGCTCGAAAGGGTTGATGCCCAGCAGGGCGCCTGCAACGGCAGTAGCCATTTCCCACCGGAAGAACTCCCCGCCGATATCGTATATGTCCCCAAGATCGAAGCATACAACGGGATGCCCTTCCTTTTTTAGAGCTTCTATCTTTGCATCGTATTCATTGTCCCCTTTCAGGCGCAGGTAAACGAAAAAACGGTCGTCGGCGTAGTATTGAGGTTCGTTCAGGATTTCCCCGTATACAGGCAGAATGCCTCTACCTTCCTTGCCCGTGCTCTCGGCTATCAACTGTTCCGCCCATGCGCCGAAATGCGTAATGGCGGGGGAAGCTGTAATTGTCAGCTTGTCCCTGCCGGCGGAAGCGAGCTCTCCCATGGCAGCTCCGAACCGTGCCGCCGTGTTATCCACTATGGAGCCGCATTCCTCTGTTTTTCCGGCCATCGTTCCTGCCCTCTCCAGAAGCTTTTGCAAATCCACGCCGACGAGAGCGGCGGGGACCAGGCCGAAGAAAGAGAGAGCCGAATAGCGGCCCCCGATATTGGGATCGTTGAGAAATATTTTACGGAATTTGAGCTCCCTGGCGATTTTCTCCAGTTTGCTTCCGGGATCGGTTATGGCTGTAAAGTGCTCACCGGCTTTTTCTGCCCCCACTGTTTCAACCGTCCTGTTGTAGTAATACTTCATGAAGGATAATGTCTCGACCGTTCCTCCCGACTTGGTCGATACTATAAAGAGTGTTTTTGCGGGATTAAAACGGCTTCCCTTTTCCAGGACGGCGCCCGGATCGGTACTGTCCAGAACCTCGAGATCAAGGTATCCTTTTCTGACCCCAAAAACCATACGGAAGAGCTCCGGCGCCAGGCTTGAGCCGCCCATGCCCAGCAGCAGACCTTTCGTCAGGCCGGAAGCACGGATGCTGTCCACGAACGCGGTTATTCCGGGGACGGCATCGATCATCACCTTGGGACTGTGAAGCCAACCCAGCCGGTTGATGATCTCAGCCGGATCGTCTTTCCATACCGTGTAATCGTGCCGCCAGATCCGATCCATTATCCGCCGTTCTTCCATCGTTTTCAAGGCGCTGTCCACGGAGGAACGGTAGTTGCCCAGATCGTAGAGTATTGACATTGAGTGCTCCTTAACAATGATTCTTATTTTACCAGATAATGCTTAACATGGCAAAAGCAGAAATTCATATCCTATTGTCTCAATTTATAGCATTGAAATTCTTATAGCCGAATCTGTCGGTTCCGCCGGTTCAAGGAAGGCGGAGAACCGAGCGCTTTACCGTGATAGCTCCTTCGGGGCAGATCTCCTGGCAGCAAAAACATCGGAAGCAGCGGATGTACCTATATACCGGCGGCCGATTCCTGTCCCCCTTTTTCCAGTCGAGGGCTTTCGGATCGGCCGGACATGCCTCTATGCATTCACCGCAGGTATTACACTTCCCGTAATCGATAACAGGCCTTTCAGCGACCAGGTTGTTTATAAAGGTCATCATCCCGTTGAAGGAGAGGTCTTTCACCGGCCCGCGCCGAACATTGAAATCCCCGTTGATGACTGAAGCAATATCATCGCCGACGATGTCTATTTCATCCATGCGATAAGTGCCAAGACCCAGTCTTCTTCCCGCGGGATTAGTCGGTACGTAAAGAGGATCGAGGTCAATAGCAGCACACATCACGCTGTCAAGAGCCACGGGGTCGGAGGAAAAGAGGAGCACTCCCATGTCTACCGGATCGCCTCCTTGGGGACCGTTGCCCTCCATAGCTCTTATACCGTCCATGATGTAGAGACGGGGCATAAGTAGAAGGGTGAGATTGACCAGCATTTTCGAGAAATCATAGACGCCCGGCAGCTTGAGATGGTACGATCTTTTTATTGTGCCGGGGATACAGCCGAACTGGTTCTTAACAGCGCCGGTCATCCGGGTAAGATGGTGGGTTTTAAGCTTGGAAAGGCTTATCAAACCGTCGGCTTCAAGCACACCATTGGCAATAATAAATTTTTCTGAAGCGGGAGATTTACCGAATTCCCTCTCCTGTCCCCGATCGAAATCGACTGTCTCGATGCCGATTTCTCCAGCCGCTTCACTCAACAGCGCCTTTTGAAGATGAACGGCCGATTGCCCGGCGCCCGGGGAGTCACCATAGGATAGATTGGATGTCACTTTTTTAAAAAGCCTGCCGACAGCCTTCAGCACTGCGGGATGGGTGCTTACGCATCTGTCCGGATGAGTGCCGACCAGCACATTCGGTTTAAGAAGGATTTTTTCGCCTGCCGCTGCGAATCGATGAATCCCTCCCAGAAGCTCTACACCCTTGCTGACGGCACTGTAGACGGCATCTTCATTGTATGAGCTGCATTGAACAAGGGCTACTGTTGATTTTTTCACGCGGGTATATACACCATTAATCGGGCTGAGGGTGAGACCCGTGATGGGTTGTTCCCAAATAGCGTTCTGCAAGGGCGCAATAGAAATCGATTGCTTTCAGGTAATCCTCTACCAGGACGTATTCGTCGGGTTTGTGAGCGAGCTCTTCCCGGCCCGGGCCGATGATCACGAAGGGGAGATCCCGGTCCCGGCAAAATATACTGGCATCGGTCGCGTATCCTGGGGTGGGAATAGGCGCCTGGTGAATATCAAGCATTTCCCGGCATAGCTCGATAACCGTGCGCACTATAGAGCTTTCCGGAGAAGTGGCTACAGGCACGCGTTCTCCCGTGGCAGTGATTCGCGCTTTTAACCCTTTCGAATTCAACTCTGCCCGTTTGACCGCATCCCGGAACTCCTGAAACACACTTTCGGGATCCAGACCGGGCGGTAAGCGGAGATCGATGTTTACTTTACAGCTGTCCGGAACCACATTTGCCGATACCCCTCCTTTGATAGTGCCGATGTTAAGCGTAGCATTTCCCTGTTTTGGATCAGGCGCCCCGGGCAGCGGGATCTTCATAACTTCCTCAATTACAGTCTGCATATCCAGAATAGCATTCCGGCCGAGATGAGGCATGGCGCCGTGAGCCGTCTTTCCGATTGTTTCGATCTCCACCCAGTAGACTCCCTTTTCAGAGGTATATGCCTTGAAGCCGGTTGGTTCGCTGAAAATCACGGCGCCGGCGTTTTCGACGCCGCCTTCGGCAACGAAATGACTTGCCCCGCAGCCTCTGACCTCTTCGTCGGCAACGGCGGAGAAGATAAGGTCGCCCCGGAGTTTTTTACCATACTCTTTTCCCTGCTGCGCGAGAATTCCAATAGCAATCAGCATGGCGGCGACACCCGACTTCATGTCCGAGGAACCGCGTCCGTACAGCCGTCCATTTACGACCTCTCCGCTGAAGGGAGGATGTGTCCATTCCACCTCACCGACGGGGACCACATCGATGTGGCCGTTGTATATCAGGCTTTTAGTTTTTCCGGATCCCCGAAGGACGGCGGTAACATTGGCACGCCCCGAACCTAAATCGCTTATAGTGGGATCCAGGCCGAAATCCCGGAGTTCCGCTGCCAGAAATTCCGCGCCGATTTTTTCATGGCCCGGAGGATTGACCGTCTCGAGGCGTATGAATTCGGCAAGCAGCCGAATGGCTTTTTCTCTGTCGAAAGTGTAGGTAAAACTCATACTGTCATTCCATTAATTCTTGATCTTAACCTTTTTTTTATCCCTAATCAATCTGCCCGGCGATTCCCACTGCAGGTCAATAGAGCTGAAATATCAGGGTCTCGTTAATCTTGATTGTTTTAATTCCTCGATAAACCAGTCTGGAATTGAGAAGATCCAGGATATACCCGGAGATAAAGACAGGCTCTTTCCGGACGATTAGGGCGTTGACTTGTTTTGAAACTTTTATCTTCTCCTCCTCGGTGGTCCAGAAAGTGAAGATGATCGGAGAGCGAATATCGAGCCGAAGATGGCGTATCGGCTGATAGTAGTAGCGGATGGGGTAGTCGTAGGTGTTGCCGAAATACCAGGCGTTTTCCGGCAGCCGGCGGAACAGGGTTTTTATGAATTTATCGGCGCGATTGAATGCATGCTTCTCCGGATCCAGAAAATACTTCACAGGATCGAAGATGCCCTGCACCATTTCGATCATCGGATACCGTTCCACGAACCTGCGGACAAAAGTAATTCGGTGGATATTCTTATACAAAAAGATCGGCAGGAGCAGTGATATCGATGTAATGATCAGCACCTTCCGACCGGGGTTAATCAGCGACAGTCCTTTACAGATGACTACCGACAACAGGACATAGACCGGTAAGGAAAAGGCATACATATCCCAGACATAATAATTGGCTGACCAGAGAATCTGCGGTATTAGTGCGGCAATTAGAAATAGATCAAAACTTTCTCGTCGAACGAACAGAGCATACAACCCGCAAAAGAGGAAAATCAGGATCAGAGATGGATATTGATAGATAATCAGACCCAGATAGTTTAGCCACCAGAACAGCCTGGGCGCCGATGAGAACATGAGCGACCTAAACTCTCCGCCTGTCAGTTGATTTATTACAACAATCACCGAGTGGTAGCTAAGATAGCTCTTCAAACAGGCAAAAAGGAAAAGCGACAGACCGAGAATGAGGAATGCCACTCCCTTGGCTACATCCCATATTGAATAGCTCTTTCTCTTGATGATCAGGAGAACTATGAAAGCAATTACAAACAGACTCATCAGAATATGGTTGGAAATACCCAGTCCCCAGAAAAACATTGATGCGAAAATCCATTTTTTTTCTGATGTCCGGAAATATTTCAATACAGAGTATAGAATCAGTGCAATCAGAAAGGTATTCAGGGTATAGACTTCTATCATGTTTGAATGCCACCACAAGGAATGGGAAAGCATCAATGCTATAGCTGTAATCAAGCTGATCGAGATCTTTTTAGTATACTCAAAGCAGGTGAGGAATATGAAATAAACGGTAAACGCTCCAAATGCCGCAGCGAGAAGATTGATTCGAACAAATTCGCTGCCAACCGGGAAAATCCTGATCCAGATCCAGCCAAGGAGTGAAAAGAGGTTGTGATTATTAACCCAGGCGCTGATCTGCAGCTCGTAGGCGTTGTTTAAGATGAGGGATGCGTCAACGTAGCCCATGGTCTTGGCCATCGTCGAAATATAAAAGGCAAGAGGGATGACCCAGAAGAGCTGTCGTATCCTTTTTTCCGTTAATTTCCGCATGTCAGTAAGTTCCGCATGATTATAGATTATCGATGGTCAAATTTGTATCAAAGAACGGTCGGAAAATCAAGTATTAGAGATGAATTTCCGCTAGGAATGGAGAAGTATATAATCGGTTATCCTGCAAGGGTTAAAAATGCATTAAAACCATTTGACGGCGTGCTCTGGATGGAATAGAATCAATAACCGCCTGTAAAGCAGGCGGCTTCAGCTCCAGTGGATAGGAAAAATTCACGCTGCGTCCGAGGTTTCTTTATGAGGTTAGGCAGGGCGTTCAAATTGTTCCTGAGGTCCAATACCCACCTCGCTCTCCTGGCAGTGTATCTATGCTTACTCATAATAAGCCTCTTTTTAATAAAGAGTGCTTTCCTCCCTATAACCTTGAGCGCCGGGTATCTGCTTGCAGCCGTCGGTATATTCTTCTCAAAACGGGGGGCTCGGGAAATCGTCAGCGAGCAGGAAGAAGATCAGGAGCGCCTCGCTTCCGATAAACTTTCAGAAGCTGAGAAGGCGCGGGAGAGAATCTCGTTCCTGAGAATCGCAGATCCTGAGGTGAGGAAGGTTATCGAATACTTCCTCCTGGTTTCCGGCAGGTTTCTCGAAATCTGCAGGAAAGACAACACGTATATTCCCCGGGGGACATACGAAATAGATAAAGTATCGGGTATTTGCAGTGCGTACCTCCATGGATTGGATAACACGTCCGGTAATAAGAGATACAGAATGGGGATCAGACAAACTGCCCGGGAGCTTACAGTCGAAACAGCGGAGCTTATCAGGGCTTCTGCCGGTCGTCTGGCCCGGG
>CBDUZM010000041.1:0-12874 GCA_965371685.1 uncultured Spirochaetaceae bacterium
TGCAGACCTTCACTGCTGAAGGGTTGATTCTTTTATCAGGAAATTTGCGCTGTGGCTTCTAACCACAGCCTATCGCTTCTACCAAGTTTCCCGGTCTGTCTCCCCGGAATCTTTCTGGAAACGGTCGATAAGCTCGGAAAGAGATACCCGGTGTTCATAAAGTGCCTTACCGGTAATGATTCCTTTGACGAGACGATGGCGTTCTTTGAAGACTCTCTCCACATCTTCCTCGGAGCTGATGCCGCCCGAAAGAATGACAGGAAGCCCGGAGTGCTCCGCCACCCGGTTTGTGCGTGCCAGGTCAGGCCCGCTCAGGGTTCCATCCCTGGAAATGCTCGTGTAAACAATACCAGTCATCCCCAGGTCTTTTAACCTTTCTGCCAGACTCGTATCGATAAGGCCGGCTTCGCCCCGCCAGCCTTTTATCCGTACAGAGCCGTGCAGGGCATCGATGCTTCCTGCAAAACGGCGCCCATAGCGTGTCATCCAGGTCGAAACTGTATCCGGCGCTTTCACAAGGATCGTACCGAGTACAAGCCGGTCCACACCCAGTTCGAGAAGCTCCTCCACATCGGATTCCCGCCGGATACCGCCTCCCACCTCGATGGAGCAGGATACTGCCTTCCGGATCTCCTTTATTCCATCGCGGTTCGTCTGCCCGCCGCCCCGCGCCGCATCCAGGTCAACAACATGTATCCAGTGCGCTCCGGCCTCTTCGAATCCAGCGGCTGCCTTATCCGGCCTTTCCTGATAAATTTTGCTCTTATCGTAATCGCCTTTGTATAGCCTTACGCACTTGCCGCCCAGGAGATCGATTGAGGGCATTATAAGCATTCGGCGAACCTCTTTTTTTGTTTGACTTGCCTCGTATCCTATACTATCTTTTGCACCATGAACAGCATGGAAGAAAACAACTGGTTCGGTGAGCGGATATTAACCCGCTTTTTAAACTACGTACAGATTGATACGGCATCGGATAAACACTCCTCCAGCCGTCCCACCACTGACGGCCAATGGGACCTGGCCCGTAAGCTATTGGAAGAGCTCAAAGGTTTAGGTGTTAAGGAAGCATCTGTCGATGAGCACTGCTTCCTTGTGGCCGTCCTCGAGCCGAATAACCCGACCGGGGACTCTGTTCCTATCGGATTCATGGCTCACATGGACACCACCGAAGAGGTTTCCGGTCATGCCGTTAAACCTGTAGTGCATAGAGAATACAACGGCGGTATCATCAATATAGCAGACGGAGTGGCGCTGGACCCCGGAGAATTCCCGGAATTGAAACGTTACACCGGAGAAACAATCATCACAGCAAGCGGCGATACTCTCCTCGGTGCGGACAACAAAGCCGGTGTTGCCGAGATAATGACCGCAGTCGAATACCTTCTTGCACATCCTGAAATTCCTCACGGAAGAGTAGAGATTATCTTTACCCCGGATGAGGAAACAGGTTACGGTATGAAGCTGTTCCCCCTTTCCAGGATTCAGAGCCGTCTCTGCTACACGGTTGACGGAGGGGAAGAAGGGGCGATAGAGGCGGAGTGTTTCGAAGCACACAAAGCTGTTCTGACTTTTGTAGGAAGGAGCATCCATCCCGGAGACGGACGCGGAAAGATGATCAATGCGGTAGAGATGGCGGCAGCCTTTGTTCGCATGCTTCCTCCTGAGGAATCTCCTCAAACAACCGACGACCGCTACGGTTATTACTCTCCCCTGGAAATTTCCGGCACTACTGAATCTGCTGCAGTAACTGTAAATATACGGGATTTCGAAGCGGCGCAGTGCTCGCGGCGTATAGAAGCGATAAAGGCTATGTGTAAGGCGGTTGAAGCGATCTATCCCGGTTCTTCGGTTACGGTGAATACATCGAAGCAATACACGAACATGAAAAAAAAGCTGGATGAGCATCCGGAAATTATCGACTTTCTGGAAAAAGCGATCAAAGATACCGGAATTGAACCGAAGAAGAGCTCTATCCGCGGCGGCACCGACGGCGCTCGTTTAACCGAAATGGGAATTCCAACCCCGAACATCTTCACCGGAGGTCACAACTTCCATTCCCGTTTGGAGTGGGCTGCTCTTCCCGCCATGATAAAAGCTTCTCAAACCCTTGTTAATCTGGCCAGACTCTGGGGAAGTAATTCTCATTTTCCGAAATAAGATTTGCTATTAATTGTATACTTTTAGGTGTACCGGCAGCCTATCTGTGTGTCGCTGCAGTATATCGATATTTCGGTTGACTCCGCCGATATTTCAAGGTAGAATATTGGTTATGATACCTCGTTCCAAAGAAGTACAAAACTCAAAAGTTCTTCTTGAACGTTATCCAGTCGTCGGCATTATTGGGGCCAGGCAGGTTGGTAAATCAACCCTGGCTCGAATGATAGCTGAAATCTATCCCGCGCCTACACACTTCTTCGATTTAGAAAATCCCGAAGATATTGCCCGTCTGTCGGAACCGATGCTGGCGTTAAAAAGCCTCGAAGGCCTCGTTGTTTTGGATGAAATCCAACGCAAACCGGAGCTTTTCCCTGTGCTTCGAGTATTGGCGGACAGAATCCACAAGCCATGTCAGTTTCTCGTTATAGGGAGTGCTTCACCTGGATTATTGAAGCAATCATCTGAAACTTTGGCCGGACGAATTATATATCACCCACTGGGTGGTTTCACCGTTGCGGAAATCGGCAGCATTGATTGGGGCAAGCTCTGGCTCCGTGGAGGATTCCCAAAGTCTTTCCTGTCTGAAACGGATGCAGAGAGCATGGAATGGCGTCGAGGATTCATTCAAACATTCATCGAGAGAGACATCCCTCAGCTGGGCATCACAATTGCGTCGAATACACTCCGCAGATTCTGGACAATGCTTGCTCATTATCATGGACAGATATGGAATTCTTCAGAGTTCGCCAGATCATTCGGCGTCGCCGACACTACCGTTCGCCGTTACCTCGATGTCTTGTCCTCTGCCCTTGTAGTGCGGCAATTGCAGCCCTGGCACGAGAACGTGAAAAAAAGACAGGTTAAGTCGCCCAAAACATACATTATCGATTCCGGCCTGCTCCATGGTTTACTCAATCTGCCAACTACGCGTGATGTGGAATCTCATCCTAAACTGGGCGCATCATGGGAGGGATTTATAATCGAGCAGTTGATCCGGCGCCTGAATATAGGATTCGACGAGTGTTTTTTTTGGGCAACTCATGCAGGCGCAGAGTTGGATTTCTTGATCGTACGAGGATCCCATCGAAAAGGCTTTGAAATCAAGAGAACTGCGACACCCGCTGTCACGCCTTCCATGCGATCCGCTCTACAAGATCTGCGGCTTTCGTCACTGGATGTGATACACGCCGGAGAGCACACGTTTATGCTGAACGAAAGCATACGGGCGGTCAGCTTCAGCCGGCTGCTGGACGATATAGAGCCGTTCTAGCCCCCTATATTCCTGAAACCACCAATCCAACACAGACAACACCAACAGCGGCGAATCGTATCCAGTCTTTCCAGTCTATCCTAAAACAGGTGCGATTTTCCAGGCTCGTATCAGAATCCTCGGTGTAACAGCGCGCCTGCAGAGCCATGGTAACATCATCGGCCCGTCCGAAAACCCGCCGCATCAGGCTCAGGCCGAGGGTCAGGAGCCGGGAAACAGGATTTCTTCGGTTCTCCACGCAGCGCGCCTTCTGAGCCAGGGCTGTCTCCTCTGCTTCATCGAGAACCAGGGGAATGAAACGCACAACCAGGCCGATCATCGTGGCAACCCTTCTTTCCGGAATCAAGGGCAGGGGCCGAAGAGCCCACTCCACAGCGTCCTGAAACCTGCCGACCCGGGTGGTAGCCGCCAGAAGCGATCCGAAGTGCAGCAGAAGAACCAACCTCCAGCTGATCAGAATACCCTGGTATAATCCTTCCACTGTTATAGGAACCGCAGGGTATATCTGCCTGCCCGGGGTTGTAAAAGCCCGGACTGTGATAATGAGGGATACAAGAACAAACATGAACTTACGCCCAGGGAAAAACCAGGCAGGAGGAAGGGACGCTTTCAGAAAGACAAGGATCAACAGGCCGGTCAGCACGCCGAGGGAAAAGAGGCTTGCCTTGAGACAGACAAAGGACAGAAGCGCCAGTGACAGAAGCTTCAAGCGGACATCCATGGCATGAATTGGGGAGGAAACCGGCTGATAGTGGAAGTGCCTTACAGGAGCCATGTAAGATGTTCCAAAGCTGTCTTAGAACCGGATCTGCCGGAAACTCCGGGCGGCTTGCGTATTCCGAACCGCTCCACTTCGCCTATGGCCTTTTCAGGCGTACCGTCTACCACGATCCGTCCCCTGTCCATCAGCACCAAACGATCCGCATGTGCCAGGATCTTGTCCAGGTCATGGGTAATAACAATAAGGGTATGTCCTGTCACAGAAAGCCACATGATCTGCTTCAGTACCTGCTTCACACCGGGGTAATCCAGGCTGGTGAAAGGTTCGTCGAAAACAACGATCATGGGCTCCATAGCAAGAACACCCGCCACAGCCAACCTCTGCTTTTCCCCGCCTGAGAGAAGATGAGGAGGAGAGTCTTCCAGCCGTTTCAACCCCATCTCTTCGAGCATTCTTTGGACCTGCCGCTCGATTTCCCGATGAGACAAACCCAGGTTACGCGGCCCGAAAGCAATATCCGATGAAACAGTCTCCCCGACAATCTGGGTGTCTGTTTCCTGAAAGACAAGACCCACAAGCTTTCTGGCCCGCAGAAGATCGCTTCCCACGTCTTTACCGTCGATCCTTACACTTCCCCCGGTGGGCTTGAGCAGCCCGTTGAGGTGCCTTACTAGAACGGTTTTTCCGGATCCGTTTTTCCCACTCAGAACAACCAGCTCTCCCTCCTCAACACTCAGATTGATCCGGTCCAGTCCCAGGATTCCGTCGGAAAAGCGGTGGCTGAGATTTTCAATTTCGATGACAACCATTCAGTGCCTCGCTGCCAGTAACAGCCGACAGTACCGTGCGAGAGGCAGTACTACCACGATTTTGAGAGCATCGCCGGGAAGAAAAGGCAGTAAGCCTCCGGTCAGTGCTACGGCGGGAGGATTGCCTCTCACAAAAATGAGCCAGAGAATTCCACAGAGATAGATGACCGCTGTGCCGCAAAGAGAAGCCAGGAAATCGAAGAATAACGAAGAAGATTTTATTTCACTTACAGCGCCTGTGAGAAACACGGCGGGAAGGTAGCCGAGAAGGTAGCCGCCCGTAGGACCGAGTATATGCCCGATGCCCCCGCCTCCCCCTGAAAAGACGGGAAGGCCGAAGGCGCCTAAAAGCAGGTAGAGTGCTACACTGGCGGTTCCCCAGCGTTTACCCAGCAGAAGTCCGGCAAGAAGAATAAACAGATTGGAAAGTACAATGGGAACAGGACCTATCGGCAGCACCATGTAAGCGCCCGCCGCCGTCAAGGCAGTAAGCAGCGATGCATAAACCGTCATTCTAAGGGTATCAGTATTCGACAGCTTCTTTGATGTTCTCAAATCCCTGCTTTCTTTAACCATTTCAATTGGGCAGGTTAAACAAATCAGGTAATCAGTGTCAATGGGTGGACAGGCTGTTGAATTGCCGCTGACACAGGGCACAGGAGTTTGCTTGACGCAGCGTGAATTTCATAGTTATCTTCAAACAGAGAAAGGAGGAGTATCCATGGCTACTGTTCAAATAAAACCCAATATCCACTGGATCGGAGTCAACGACCGTACTACCGACCTCTTCGAAGGCTTATGGCCAATCGCGCAGGAGGGAGTATCATATAACTCCTACCTGATCAACGATGAAAAAAAGGCCATTATTGACCTCTCTAAAGCGATTAAGTCGGACATATTCTTTGATAATGTATCTGAAATAGTCGATCTGTCCGAAATCGACTATCTGGTGATTAACCACATGGAGCCGGATCATACAGGGGTTTTCCGTATTTTACAGAGAATGGCCCCCGGGCTGACGATACTTGAAACACCGAAAACCCATAAAATGCTGGAAGATTATTACGGCATTAAGGAAAACTTCCGAGAAGTCCAGGACGGCGAAACCCTTTCCCTGGGCAAGACAGAGCTGAAGTTTGTTCACACGCCCTTTGTTCATTGGCCCGAAACCATGGTTACGTACGAAACCACCCGGAAGATTCTCTTTTCATGCGATGCTTTCGGAGGCTACGGGGCATTACGCGGATCTATCTTCGACGATGAGTGCAAGAACCTGGAATTTTACACCAGAGAATCCCTCAGGTATTTTGTAAATATCGTGGCCAAATTCACGGGGCCGGTGCTGAGAGCCATCGACAAGCTGGCCGGTGTTCCCATTGATATTATCGCCCCTTCCCACGGTTTGATCTGGCGCAAGGATCCGGCCATGATCGTCGAACTTTACAAGAAATGGTCCGGGTATGCTCTGGAAGAGAGCGAGCCGGGGATAACCCTGATCTACGGTTCCATGTACGGGAACACGGAGAGAATGATGAATGCAGTTGCACAGGGAATTTCCAGTAAGGGATTGCCTCTGGAAATATTCGATGTAACCCGAACCCATGTGAGCTATATCCTCCCCTCTCTCTGGACTAAATCGGGTATTGCCATCGGAGCTCCCACTTACGAGGGCGGCCTCTTCCCCCCGATGGCCCAGGTTCTGGAGATGGCCGCTCAGAAGAGGATAAGTCGGAAAAAAGCCGTTATGTTCGGAAGCTATGGCTGGAGCGGAGGCGCATTGAAGAGGATAAAGGAGATCGTGCAGCCCGTTAAATGGGATATTGCAGACACCCTTGAAATAATCGGCGGTCCAACGGAAGAAGACCTGAAAAAGGCCGAAGCATTCGGCGCCGATTTTGCAAAAACTATCAAGGAAAGAACCGGCTGACTCTAACGGCTAACCGTAATTCCAAAAGGAATCGTCTTCTCCGAAACGGCGGTGCTGCACTGCTTCGAGTACGTGTTCCTTACCGATGTCTTGTTCACCGGCAAGGTCCGCAATGGTACGGGCAATCCTGAGAATGGAATGACAGGCGCGGGAAGAGAGGGAGAGCTTCTCCACAGCCCCCGCCAGAGCGTGGTTTGATACATGATCCAGCCTGCAAAATTCCATGATCATACCAGGAGGAATTCGGGAATTCCATGAATAGTCATGATTACGAAAGCGGTTTCTCTGACGCGCGGCAGCCCTTTCTACCCTGACCCGAACCTGACGGCTCGTTTCTCCTCTCTCACCCATCATCTCTTTCACGGAAACAGGTTTGACCGGCACCCGTATGTCCATCCTGTCGAGCAGGGCATTGCCCAGCCGCTTCCAGTAGTTGCGTACCTCCTGGGTGCTGCAGATACAAGCCCTGTCCCCCCGGCCAAGATTGCCGCATGGACACGGGTTGCATGCAAGCACGAGCTGGAAGGAAGCGGGATACTGCACACGGGAACCGACTCTGACTATACTTACCTGTCCCTCTTCAGAAGGTCCCCGCAAGCTCTGAAGAAGTGTTTGCCTGAATTCCGGCGCTTCGTCGAGGAAGAGTATGCCCTCGTGAGCGAGAGATATTTCTCCGGGCCTTGCCCATCTTCCGCCGCCCACAAGCCCCTCGTTAGAGGCGGTGTGATGTGGTGCACGGAAAGGTCTGTGCCTGATCAACCCTGAATCGGAAGGTAGAAGGCCCGCTATGGAATATATTCTTGTAACAGTAAGCGCCTCCTCCCTGGAAAGCGCCGGCGTCAGCGTTGCCAACCGTCTTGCCGCCATGGTCTTTCCGCTGCCCGGCGGACCGAAGAGAAAGAGATTATGCCTTCCCGCCGCGGCAATCTCCAGGGCGCGTTTTAATTTCTCATGCCCCCTCAGATCTGAAAGGTCCCCGAATATCTGTTCCATCGGTTCTTCAGAGACAGAAGAAAACTTTTGAGGCAACGAAGGCGTCCTTCCCCTGCTCAGATCGATGAGTCGTTCCGCCGCTTCCTGCAGTGAAGAAATACCCCAGATGAAGCTCCTGTTCAGGCACCGCGCTTCCACCAAATTTTCCCTGGGCACAAAAAAATGTTTGATTCCCAGCTTCGATCCCGCAGCCACAGCGGAAAGTACGCCATTGATAGATCGCACCTGGCCTCTTAAGTTCAGCTCGCCTAAAATCATAAGAGACGAACCGTTGTTGAGAGGAACCTGTCCCGAAGCTCCAAGTACAGCCAGGGCGATGGGAAGATCGAAAGATGCGCCGAATTTCCTGATACCGGCTGGAGCGAGATTTACCAGAATTCTCTCGGGCGGGAATTTGAATCCACTGTTCCGTATGGCGACCCTTACCCTCTCCCTGGACTCCCTTACGGCATTGTCGGGAAGGCCGACGAGATCGATGCCGGGTATACCCCTCCTCAGATCGACTTCGACTGTAATTACTTCTCCCTCAATACCGACGGGGGCATGACTGGAAACTACCGCTAACATTCTTCTCCCTCAACCTTATTAAAGGGAAAAATTGACGTACTGCATTGAAAAAAGAGAGTTTATTAGCGTCAGGTCAACTAACCACTATTAGGTTATGACGGGACCGACCTTCAGACGTGAATTGCCCGATCCAAAACGGCTCGCATACATTCCATAACCGTCTCTGAGAGGGTCGGATGCGCGTGTATCATGTCCGCTATGTCCTCCGGCAGGAGCTCCGCGCTTCTTGCCAGCAGCAGCTCATGGATCAACTCCGTGGCATCTTCCCCGACGATATGTGCTCCCAGAATTTCATCAGTATCGGAATCGATGATAACCTTCACCAGGCCATCCGGCTTCCCGACGGCAACCGCCTTGCCGGCGCCTCTGTAAGGAAAACTGACAGCTCTATAAGCAATACCTTTCTCCTTCACCCCGGCCTCGGTATAGCCGAAACCGGCCAGCTGTGGTTCGGAGTAGACTGCACTGGGTATCGAGAGTGGATCCAATTTGACGGATGGATTCTTACCTGCCATATGCTCAACTGCAATCTCTCCCTCCCCGGAGGCTACGTGAGCCAATAAAGGGGATGATGTAACGTCACCCACCGCATATACACCGGAAACAGAGGTCTCGTAATAATCACGCACGGGAATGAAGCCTTTCTCCGTCTCTATGCCGACTTTTTCCAGTCCGATGTCCTCTGTGTTAGGTGCCCTTCCCACAGCCACCAATACCTTGTCTGTCTCCACGGTGGATTCCGCGCCGTCCGTGTTCCGAAGTGTGATCTTAAGACCACTGCCGTCCTTCTTCATGGACATAGCTTGAGTAGAAGTATTGAGCTTTATACCCCGTTTTTTGAACGCCCTTGCCAGAACGCGAACCGTTTCCACATCTTCCAGAGGGAGAATCTGGTCGAGCATCTCCACCAGGTGAACTTCCACGCCAAAGGCATTCATGATATAGGCGAATTCCACTCCGATCGCTCCTCCTCCGAGAACGAGTATTCTCCCCGGCAGGCTCTCCAGCATAAGCGCTCCTGTAGAAGAGAGAACATCCTGCTCATCAAAAGGGAAGCTTGGAATTTCTCTGGGACGCGAACCGGTGGCGATCAGGATGTTTTTTGTGCAGAGAATTTTTCCGTCATCCAGAATTACCTGTCCCGGAGCAGAGAGCCGGGCATAGCTTCCGATCAGCTCTACCTTGTTCTTCTTCAGTAGAAACTGAACCCCTTTGCTCAGTCTGTCTGCCGCCTCCCTGGACTTCTTGAAAACTTTGCTGTAATCAAAACCGGTCACATCCACCTTCACTCCCAGTTCTTCCAGGAGTGTCCTCTGCTGGTAGGCCTCCGATAGATGGATAAGCGCTTTCGAGGGAATACAACCGACATTCAGGCAGACTCCCCCCGGCTTGTCCGCTTCTACTATCGCAACCTTCATGCCCAGTTGAGAGGCTCTTATGGCAGAGACGTATCCACCCGGGCCGGCGCCCATAACTACAAGATCGTAATCGGTATCGTTGCTCATACTTTCTCCTTTCTATCATTTCCTCTAAATATAATATGAATAAATCGCTTTACAAAATTGAGGAATCATTATAACCATCATATATAAGTAGAGGTGCAGTTGAAAGGTACGACGAAGGAAAACAAACGGCGGGTACATGTTATTGCCTGCGCTGTTCTCGGCGTTGATTTAAAAGAAACAATAAATGAACTCGGTATCAGTGTTTCGACTCAATTCCTGCCTGGCGGCCTTCACAACCGCCCACATGAGCTACGGCAGCGGCTGCAGGAAGCCATTGACAGGACCTCGACCGTATCTCTTGTGGACACGATTGCTGTTGGATACGGTGTCTGCGGCATGGGAACTGTCGGTATTTACGCCCGCCACGTTCCGCTTGCCATTCCACGCGTCCATGACTGTATCTCTCTTTTCCTCGGTTCCAACGAAGCCTATCGGAAACAGTTTTCACAATACCCGGGAACATATTACATTTCCGCCGGTTGGGTGGAGGGAAAAAGCCAACCCCTGGGTAACAGTCCGGACGGAGATGCCGGTCATCACCGGAGCGATATAAAATCTGCCTCGAAAGGCCCTTCGCAGGAAGAGTTCGAAAAGTTTGTCGAGGAATACGGGAAAGAGAATGCGGAGGCGATCCGCCACTTTCTCACCAGCTGGCAGAGGAACTATCAACGGGCAGCCTTCATCGATACCGGTACTACCACCCATAGTTACGATCAAATGGCCAAAGATATGGCCAGGGAGTTTGGCTGGAAATACGAAAGAATTCAAGGCAGCCGTAATTTACTCACCGGGCTTCTGACCGTACAGGAGACCACCGACGCGATTCTCATTGTTCCGCCCCATCATATTACTTTCCTGGATCCGACCGAAGGCAAGCTCAGAGCTGTCCCTATTCTGGAAAAGGATAAGCCTGTAAGCAGCCGATCCTATACAGTCTCCCTAAATCAGGACAAGCCGCTCCCTGCAGAAAAGGCGCCTATGCGTTTGGGGCTCGGTATTGATGCAGGAGGCACCTACACCGATGCGGTGATCTATGACTACAGCAGGGATACAATATTTGAGAAAGCGAAGGCTCTTACAACGAAATGGGATTACTCCATCGGTATTGACAATGTTCTGGCAAAACTAGAGAAAAGGCATTTGCGTTCAGTGAATCTCGTATCGGTATCGACCACCCTGGCTACCAACTCCATCGTCGAAGGACTCGGGCAGAAAGTCGCCCTTCTTGTCATGCCGCCGTACGGATGGACAGATTTAGAAAATTTCACGCATAACCCCATAGCCATAATTAAGGGGCAAATGGAGACCAACGGTAAAGAGATTGCCCCGATCGATCCTGCTCAGATTCGAGAGATAGTCCACGAGATGCTCATGCGTCACCGGGTGCGGGCGTTTGCAGTGGCAGGTTATGCCAGTCACAGTAACCCGGCTCATGAAATTGAGGTTAAAAGAATAATAAAGGAAGAGACGAGTCTTCCCGTAACCTGCGGTCATGAAGTATCGGAAGGGCTCAATTACCGGGTTCGCGCCGAGACGGCGGCCCTCAATGCCGGTATCATTCCTTACCTGGAATCGCTCTTCGACAGGATTAAGCTATCCCTCAAGCGGTGTGGTATTTCCGCGCCGGTAATGGTGGTAAAAAGCGACGGATCCCTGATCGGACTTCAAGCGGCAAGAGAGAAACCGATTGAAACCATTCTCTCAGGACCTGCCGCAAGCGTAGCCGGAGTCAGACATCTTACAAAGTGTACCAACGCCATTGTGGTGGACATGGGCGGCACCACTACCGACACGGCAGTTGTCGAGGACGGAGCGGTCAAGATCTGTACAAAGGGTGCTGTAGTGGGGGGATGGGAAACCCATGTAAAGGCTCTCGATATGCGCACGACAGGTCTTGGAGGCGACAGTCTGATCGCATTGGAAGACCGCAAGCTTATTATCGGACCTCAACGGGCGGCGCCGGTATCGTGGTTTGCCGCCACCCAGCCAAAAGGCGGGGAGGCTCTGAAATGGATCGAGAGAAACCTCCATTACAACGAATTATCTTCAAGGAGCATGGAGCTTGTCGCGCTGAACAGCTACAATGAACAGTGGCAGTTGGACGAAAGAGAGGCGAAGATCGTCGATGCTTTACGTGAAGGCCCCTGCTCTCTTCATGAGCTGGCTCGCCGAACCGATTGGATTGCCTGGCAGCTCCTTCCCTTACGAAGCATGGAAGAACGCCACATAATCCAACGATGCGGTTTGACTCCTACCGACGTGCTGCATGCTGCCGGGAGAATGAATCTCTGGGATTCGAATGCGGCAAAACTCCTGTGCCGCATATACAGCAGGATAAAAGGAGTCGATACGGACACCTTCCTCGAAGAGGTACTGAACGAAACAGTCCGGCGCCTTGCTATCGAGCTTCTGATGAAACAAATAGATGAATCCATGGACCTGGAAGGGATAGAGGATTCACGGGCTGCCGGCGCCTTGATCAACAATGCAATGCAGGGAGGAACGGATCATTTAAGTGTGAATATAACAATAGGCAGGCCTGTCATCGGAATGGGCGCGCCGGTTCACCAGTTCCTTCCTGAAGCCGCGAAACTCCTCCACACGGAAGCTGTTATTTCCCCTGATGCGGATGTTGCTAATGCAATAGGAGCGATCACGAGCTCTGTCCATGTTCACAAGCAGGTAAAAATCTCTGTGGATGAGACCGGCAGCTACTTCGTGAAAGGGTTGGCGGATGCTCCTGTTTTCAAAAACCTCGTAAAGGCTGAGGAATATGCCGTGGACCGGCTTAAAAGAATCGTATCGGATCTGGCACGGATAGCGGGGACAAGCCAGACAAAACTCGAGATCATTTCCAACGACATGGTGGGAACTGCCTCCGATGGCGCCGGTGTTTTCCTCGAACGGGTAATAGAGGCCCGG
>CBDUZM010000042.1:0-12831 GCA_965371685.1 uncultured Spirochaetaceae bacterium
TTGTGGACGTCTTCATCAAGGTATACTCTAATCATTATTTGAAAAAGATACGGCCGTTTTTATTAATATGAGAAATACCAAATTCTTCCTTAAGCCTCTCAATGGAATCTCTTTCCATGTCTTTTTCAATTTCTGCTTTGTTATCATGATAATAACTCAAGGCATCGAAAAGCTGTGCAGGATTTATTGAGGGATAACCTTCCAGTATATCTTCAACGGAAAATCCGCTTTGATAATGAATAACTATTGCTTTTACCGGAATTCTCGTTCCCTTAATAAGGGGAGAGCCTGCATATATATTAGGATCTTTTATTATATATTTGTGTTCTGTAATTATCATAAATATATAATACAAAATAACTATTAATTTTTAAAGACTGAATTGAAGAATTTTTTAAACTTCACTATAGTGTGAATTCAGATCAATAGCTATAGTTTGGAGCGGGTCTATTGACAGATAAAAATACAGAACAAAGTAAAAGAGCTGCCGAAAGGTTCCGACGCCGGAAAAAGCTGGCTCGCGGCAGATCGGATGAGCTGTTTTCGGTTTTCAAAGAAAGCCTGACAGCGGAAGAGAAGAAGGCGTTGGAGTTTCTCTATGCCTATATGCCCTTATGCGATTTAACCTCTCACGACGGATCATACTCTCTGGAAAATGTCAGAAGCTCGTTAGAGGCAAGAAAGACAATGCCCTGGGGAGGGGATATACCGGAGGATCTTTTTTACCAATTCGTGCTCTTCTGCAGGGTCAACAACGAGAACATGGATGATTCGAGGACAGTAATCTATAAAGAGCTGAAGGACAAAGTCAAAAACCTTTCCATGAAAGAGGCGGTGCTGGAAATAAACCACTGGTGCCATGAAAAGGCCACGTACAGGCCTACCGATATACGGACGGAATCGCCTTTGGGGGTTATAAGGACGGCCTTCGGCAGGTGCGGGGAGGAGTCCACCCTTGTGGTTGCCGCGCTCCGTTCTGCCTGTATTCCCGCCCGCCAGGTTTATTCGCCGCGCTGGGCGCACTGCGACGATAACCATGCATGGGTCGAGGCCTGGATCGACGGCATCTGGCGTCATTTAGGCGCTTGCGAGCCTGCCCCGGACCTTGACATGGGCTGGTTCGTAGAACCTGCCCGAAGGGCCATGCTGATACATACAAAGGCGCCGGGAGACTATGCCGGCGCCGAAGAGGTTGTCCGTAAAAACGACTGGTATACGGAGATCAATCTTCTACCCAGTTATGCCGAAACGAAAAAAATATCTGTATTGGTGTTGGACGATGAAAGTAATCCTGTGCCCAATGCCGCCGTGGAATATAAGATTTATAACTATGCCCACTTCTTTTCCATTGCAAGCCAGGTTGCTTCGAAGGATGGAACCACTTCGCTGACCACGGGTCTGGGCGATCTTCTCGTTTACGCTCATAAGGGCAGCCGATTCGGCTATAAGAAAATTTCAGTGCCGGATGTTGATACGGTCGAGATCATCCTGAATCGGGACGGCGCCGGTGAATATACGCAGGACTTTGATATGGCGCCCCCTCCTGAAATGCCGAAAAAATCTGTCCGTGTTTCAAAAGAGGAGGAAGAGAAAAACAAACAAAGACTAATGGAGGAAGACAGAGCACGGGGTGAATATGAATCGACCTTTATGAACAGGGAAAAGGCCGACAAGCTTGCGGAAGAGACCGGCGTTGATCCCGATCATGTCTGGAAGCTTATTGAAACGAGCAGGGGCAACTGGAAGGTCATAGCTGATTATCTGCACGCCGCTGCAAAGGAGTACGGAACACTGTCTATGGCTCTGCTCGATACTCTCTCTGAAAAAGATCTGAGGGATATAGAAGGTAACGTGCTCATCGATCATATTACCAATTCATCAGGCATCGAGGGCGCCGAAGGATTCAAGGATTATGTCCTGGCGCCCAGGATAAAGAATGAGCTTCTCGTACCTTACAGAAATTTTTTTCAATCACGGTTTTCTAAAGAGGAAATGCTGGCTTTCCGGCAAGATCCTGTCAGGATCGTCCGGTGGATAAAGAAAAACATCGATATTGTCGAAGAAGCTGAAGGATACAGAAACCCCGTCACCCCTGCCGGTGTGTATGAGCTGAAAAAATCAGATTCCCTTTCGAGAGATATATTCTTTGTCGCTCTGTGCAGGAGCATGGGAATCCCTTCCAGGTTGGAACCTGCGGCGAAAAACCCCCAATACCATGAGGGCCAAAGGTGGATCGATGTGGGTTTCGATAAACCCGGAATCAGAGACAAAAAAATCGGCCATGTTAAGTTTGTTCCTGTTAAATCCGGCGACAAACCGGAATATTTTCCTCATTTTACCCTTTCAAAACTGGAAAGGGGAGATTATCAGGTTCTGGATTACGAAAAAACCGGGTTTGATGTATTTACCGGCGGCCTTCCCGTAGAAGCGGGAAGCTATCTTCTCGTTACAGGAAACAGGCTGCCCGATGGGAAGGTTTTATCGAAGTGTGTTTTTTTCACTGTAGAGCAGGGTAAAACTAAAAGAGTGCCTTTTGAGATAAGGACGGAAGAAACGGCTGCTGCCGATTTTGGAAAGATAGACGACAGGCTGTCATTCGTGTGCCCGGAGGGAAGGAAAAAAATATCAGACATGTGCCGTCCAAACGGATTGATCATGTCCTGGATCGAACCCGGCAGTGAGCCTGCCAGGCATTTTATCAGGGATCTGGAGCTGTTGAGCGAGCGGTTCGATCAGGAGGATGTCAGTATCGTTATAGCAACAGAAAAGACCGAAACATCATCCGGGCTCAGTACAGGAATTGATAAAGCGCTGCCGGAAAAAACTGTGTTTGCAACAGATGAAGGCTATCGCCTGCTCGAGGCTGTCAGGCAAGGATTAAAGGAATCCATAAGCATTGATTTTCCTGCTGTTTTTGTTCTGGATAATACGGGCAGCGTGGTGTATGTTTCCACAGGATACAGGATCGGATTGGGAGAACAGATAATGAAAGTACTCGATAAAATGAGCTCGGGAAAGGAAGGTTGAATTATGGAAGGCAGAGAATTCATGGATGGAAATTTCTGGAAAAACCATGCCCTGGAGGATCTGATTCCTTACTGGTATGAGAATGTAAGGGATGATAAGAACGGAGGTTTCCATCCTGCGCTGTCCCGGGACTGGAAACCCATTCCCCCCTGGGAGAGGATTCCGGCCATGATCAGCCGACAGATTTTCAGCTTCTCTTCGGCGTATCTTATCTCGGGAGACGAAAAGTATATAGAGGCTGCCCGGGAAGGTGTAGATTATCTGTTGGAGCATGGATGGGATGAAAAATACGGGGGGTGGTTTGCCACATTGACCCGGACAGGAGAACCGAAGGATACTTCCAAATTGATCGCTGTTCAACTTTACACAAACGTGGGACTCACTCTCTACTACTTTGCCACGGGAGACCGGCGGGCGCTATCCTACGTGATGAAATCCGTGGAAATTCATAAGACGAGTTGGCATGACGGTGAATACGGAGGATACTATCAGAGCCTGAACAGGGACCTGAGCGTCAGAGACAGCGGCAAGAATAAGCATGCTCATTACGGATATGTAAGCTCGCTGCTGCTCAATCTCTGGCTGGCCGCACGAGATCCTGCAGTTCTCCGTTTGTCGTCCGAGCTGACCGATTTGAGTATCGAACGTATGCTCGATGCCGAGACAGGTTGGATACACGGCTACGTGAGTATTTTCGACCGCCTTTGGAAGCTCTCTCCAGGTATAGTGGACGGTATCGAGGTTACTTACATCGGCGCCCAGCAAACTGCGGCGCTTTCCTTCCTGCGTTTATATCACCAGACAGGCAATAAGCTCTATCTGGAACAGGGAAAACGTTTGGGTGACAAAATAAACCGTGCGGCATGGAATCCCGAAAGGGGTGAATGGCTCGATCTTGTGGAAAATGTCCCTCCACATCGTCCAACATCATCTCCCAGGGTTATGTGGTGGGTCCATATATACGGCTGTTTTCTGCAGCTGCAATTATACCGTGTTACCGGGGAGGCCCAGTATCTGGAACGGTTCAGAAAAAGCGAGATATACTATGACCGGTACCTGAGGGACAGGAAGCACGGGGGTGTTTTAGAGACTGTAACACCCGATGGAAAACTTATAGGGGAGGGCAGAAAAGCGTGTTCATGGCACACATCGTATCATGAAATCGAGCACTGCCTTCTCAACATGCTCTATCTCAATCTTTACGTCAACGGGAAACCGGCCGTGCTCCACTTCAAACTGAACGGCGATGCATCCGCTGAAAAACATTTTGTTTCTCCTGTGGACGATCCATCCGTACGTATTGACGGAGTGAAAATAAATGGCCGGGCATGGACAAAATTCGATTCTGAGGATCGCTCCGTAACTCTTCCCAAGGGAAATGATCTCAAGGTGGAGGTTACGCTGTCCCCGGCGGAAAATCAGTAGGCTTTTGTCGACAGTTTGCCTGTGGCTCTTCGTTTTCCATAAAGGATCTCCGCAGCAGTCTTCAAGCTCTGCGGGTTGTCTGCGAATGTCACCAGGGCTGTTCTGAAATCCCCTGGAATATTGAACGGGGAGTTGGTGACGATAATCACAGGCTTGCCTCTTGTAAGAAGGCTCTTCAGGAAGGGGGATGCAAGCTTCATCCCCCTGTGGACCTCATAATCGGTGGCAACGATCACGTCCGCTTCTTCAATCCGCCTCAGCACCCTTTCCCGATCTTTGCCTCCCGGTTCCTTGAATCCGTCGATTTCCACAGAGATGACGTTTGCGGATTGCTCGAGCATCGATTCCCAGAAAATACCGGGGTGGCAGTTGAAATTGTTGAAGTTTACCTGGGAGCCGCCTGACTGGTCGATGAGCATGACCCTCGTATCCGGTGACAGGGGAAGAATATTCTGATCGTCTCTCAGAAGAACCACGGATTTCTGAGCTGCCTCTACTTCAATTTGAAACGCTTCAGCATCATCCTGTATATCGCCGGCTTTTGAAGCATCAACGATACCGCCGTCTTCGAATAGACCGTAGTCATACTTGACCGCAAAGTTACGGGCAATCGCCTCCTCTATCAACCGGACAGGCAGCTCGCCGCTTTTAATCGCATCAACCAGGCCGTGGTATACTTCGTCTACCAAAGGCGTTTCATCCCTGAGGAGTACCAGGGTGGCGCCCGCCTTCAACGCCAGTATAGAAGCCTCGAGGACTTCGTATTTTTTCACGATTCCCGCCATGAGTATATTGTCAGTGCTCACCGCTCCTTTAAACCCCAGCTCTTCACACAGGAGACCGGTCAGTATCGATTTCGACAGTGTCGACGGGACAGGCTCTTTTTCAAGGCCGGGATAGATAGTGTGCGCCGTCATGATGGAAGGCAGCCCCTCTTCGAAGAGCTTGACATACGGAGCGATGTGCACCCGCATCATCTCTTTTCTGCCAAGAGCGATGGTCGGAAGATCATGGTGGGCGTCGGTAGCCGATTCGCCCCTGCCCGGAAAGTGTTTTGCCGTGGCGATTACACCGGCAGCCTTCAATCCCCTGAAAGTTGCAAGCCCGAACCGTGTCACCGTTTCAGTATTGTCTGAAAAGCTGCGGATTCCGATTTCCGGATTCTTCGGGTTTGTATTGACATCGAGCACTGGATTCTGCAGGCAGTTGAATCCCGCCGCCTTAAGCTGTCTTCCCATGACGCGGGCGGCTTTGAACATCAAGTCCTCATCACCCGCAGAAGCCATTCCCATTGGCGTGGGAAAAATCCTTGGATTACCGCAGGTGAAGTTTTCGTAACCTGCCCCTTCCTGGTCCAGGGCAATATGCAGGGGCGTCGGGTTTTTCCTGTTCATGGCTATTTCTTTGAACCGGTTGAGTATCGATGCATATTCTTCGGGGGTGCAGCGCGGTGCGGGGCTGTTATAGGAGAAATCCTTGCATGCACCCCTGGGAAGACGGTAGGAGCGGGCTTCCATGACGGTTTTATCCGGGTTGTTTTCAAACTCATACCTGTTCTTGTAGCGTATGTTCGTCTGCACTCTCAGCCCGGCACAGTTGAACTTATCGATTACCTTGACTGCATGCGGGCTTACCGTGGTTCCTGTGAAATCGACAATCAGGACCTGTCCAGCTTTTTCTTCAATCGTCATTTTATCGACGATGTTCCGAATCGTTGATTCACGGCTCATGGTAAAACTAATCCTCCTCCGAAATGCGGATACCTATCCCGCCTAAGACCGGATAGCTATCCTCCGCTTTCTCGATTCTTACTGTAATATGTGAATCGGCTGTATCCTCTATCAATACGGATGCCCTGTTGAAGCGTTCCGCTTCTTCCGGATAAAAGGTATGGGCAATTCCATTGATTATAATCCGCAGAGCCCCCCCGCTTCCGTGAAAGAGAATAAGCGCTTCATTGCGTTTCAAGGGATTGACAATCATTCTGTACTCGAGGAAGCCGTTGGGAAACACACTGTTCCCGACGAGTCTGGCCGGTCTTCCGTCGATAATGATTGGTTTACTCGCATGCATATACCTTTTTACCCGCCACTCATAGGTAATCCCGCCGCAGACGACATAGTCGATAATCGCCTCTTCATTTTCCCAGTCGGATTGTGCGGCATACTCCGCAGTATAGTGCTCTTTAAAATGTTTCGAGTTATCTACAACCGCCTGCGCGAACTCATAGACTATACCTTTGGTAAAAGCAGTCTTCGCTTTTGCCGCATACCGGGCGGATTCCTCGAGCAAGCCGCAGAGTTTTTCGGGAACATGAATTTCCTTTTCCATTTCTTCGAAGTACGCAATAAGCACTCTCGCCGTATTAAGGTGCATTCGGGTTATGTAACACGCCTTGTCCCAGGCTTTAATTAGTATTTCCCTTTCCCCGGCCGGGATCTTCTCTTTGAACGATTGAACTTTCCTGTATCCTTCCTCGGCAATGGAGACTGCCTCCTCCTTTTCTTTTAGGATTTCTGTGCGTGTCGGTGATGTTTTCTCCGAGAGCATGGACCACAAGCCTTCGGTGAAATCCAGCGGGATGTTTTCCTTGAAGACGGAGAAGATACCTCCGAGCATGATCATATGCCAGCTGGGAATGGGGTTCTGGCTGAACATGTGACCGTCGATATAGTAGGATTTTCTTATCATTTCCTCAGAGCTCTTCATTACGGGAATGAGCTCCCCGGAAGCTTCTCCCCACCTCTCCTTGGCGTACCCGCTCCAGATCTCATCGGGCGAGCATTCCGAATTTTCCGCCGCCGTTTCGAAGGCATACAGGTTCATCTCGTTGACCGAGCCTATAACGGTTCTTCCCAGCCGGTCCAGCCTTGCGGAAAGCCTGCTGCAGCCTTTTGCCATGGCGAACTTTACATGTTCGATCAGCCTGTCCGGGAACAGGCACGGAATCTCCCCGAGACCGAAAAATTCCCCCACTACATCGAATTCAGCCGCGCTCGTTCCCGTTTTTCTTTTCTTTATGTAACTGTTCGGAGGCAGGTAAAGGCTCCAATCATACGGTGTAATCTTTGTCTCTATTTCAAACTCATATTCCTCCAGTGCAATGTCCGCCGCTGTTGAGAGGACCTGGTAATCTTCGTCGATGGAACCGAACGTGCGAAAAGTCATGGATTTACCGAGTTGGTCGAGGGTTTCAGCAAAGGTCTTTATCAGCCTGGCGGCCGTTTGAACAGGGGGATACTTAGAGGTATCTGAGTTGTGCACAACGGAGTAGTCGGATTCGGTGAGTGTCAACACGATACCGTCCATCCCGGGGACAGCGCGAAAGAATTCCCTGATCTTACAGCGTATGAAATTCCAGTACGTGTCACTATTGAAATTTATCTCTCCGCTGCCGTCGAGCAGCGTCGGAAGAGCATCTGTCATGCCTTCCGGTAAATGCACCTCCCGGTGCCAGAAGGTGATCTTTCTGCCTGAATCGTGCGTCATCCGGACGATCCGGTTCATCTCTTCCCGCGCGTTTTCGACAGCCGCTTCATCTTTCTTCCGCCTTACCAGCTGATGGTCTTCATAGAGCAGATATCTGTCCAGGCCGGCCCTTTCCAGTCCGCATATCTCGAAGCTTCCCACTTTGTATTTTGAGGCTTCCTCGATGTACTTTTCCATTTGGATGGGATCCGGGGCCACCGGGTGGAAGAGAGACCAGGTGATTTCGAGGTCTTTATCGTTCATTCCCGGATATTCAACCGAAAGAAGGACCATTGTCAACGTAGGTTGGGAAAAAGGTTGAGATGGTTTCAAAAAATGTTGATAAAGTTAAAGAAAAATTCTGGTGGTCTAGTAGATTAACAGTATATTGAAAAATGAAGGTTTTATATGAAATATGAGATTATAGACAGTCTGAGCTGGCTCTATACGGACAGCATAGTGAATGATGCTGGAAAAAAGAAAGCTTCTCTTATCAGTCCCATGGGAGGACGTCCCGGCTTTCAGGTCATTCTGGACGGGGCTTCCGAAGATGATGCTGTCGCTTTTGGCTGCAATGGTTTGACAAACCTTCAGGGCGGACGTATAGAGGAGGTTAAAGCCTGCCTCCTGCACAGCGTGCCTGTAGAATACAACACGGGTGTTGACGGATTTACAGACCGTAATCGTCCCACCGCCCCTGATCTTGCCAGGAAGGCGCCATTCAGGGTTTTCGATGCCATGGCGCCTGTCGTGGAGCAGACCCGCATTTGGATCGAGGAACCGGCGGCCTTTTTTATCCAGGTCGTGGTTCCCCGGGACGCTGTTCCCGGTGACTATTCCGGTGAAGCGGTGATCAGTGTAGGGAGCAGGACCGTTTCAGTCCCGATAAGCCTGCATGTATTCTCCGTGATTCTTCCGGAGCAATACCCATTGTCCCTGACGACGCATTACAGCCTCGACAGCATGGCCGGATATCACGAGCTTATACCGGACAGTCCGGGACACTGGAACATGATCTCGACCTATGCCCGCCTGCTGGCGGACTACCATCACGATACTTTTATTGTCCCTCAATTCGCAGAAGTTAAGCAGCAGCCGGATGGGAAGCTCGAGTTCGATTTCAGGAAAACGGAGCGGTTTATCCGCATCTTTCTGGATGCGGGTTTCACCAGGATCGAAGGAACGCATCTCGGCGGTTGTGAACGATGGGGAGGAGCAGAGATATTCCTCAACGATCCGAGATATCCTGCACAGCACAGGCATCGCCTCTCTTCCCCCGAGGCGCAGAACTTCCTGTCCCGGTATCTTACAGCCTGGCGGATGTTTCTTGACAGGAGGGGCTGGTACACAATGCTCTGCCAGCACGTGGGTGATGAACCCACGGATGAAGCGCTTGTCGATTTCCTGGCGGGCGCCCTGGCCATTCGCAAATATCTGCCCGGTGTACCGATTCTTGAACCGATCGAAACACCGAACCTCGGATCGGCCATCGACTGGTGGATTCCAAAGCTCGATGATTATGAACGTGATCGGGAGATCTACGAGACCCATCGAAGCCACGGCGATCAGATATGGTGCTACACCTGCTGCAAACCGGGGGGGCAGTATATGAACCGCCTGCTCGATCAGCCGCTCCTTGCCCTGAGATTGATTCCCTGGGGGTGCGCAAAGTACGGCATTAAGGGATACCTGCACTGGGCTCTCAATATCTGGAGAGAAACTTCGCCTTACGAGGCATCGGTATATACCCAGAAGACAGCGCAGCCAGATGGTACTTTCAACGATCTGCCCGCAGGCGATACGTACATTATTTACCCGGGCTCGAAAGAACCGTGGAGTTCGGTGCGTTTCGAGGCACAGCGTGAAGGGTGGGAAGACCACGCTCTGCTAATGCAGGCGAAGGATAAACTCGGCAGCGATAAGTTTGATGCTCTCCTTGAAAAGACTGTACGCGGCTTTGCCGACTTTACCAGAGAGCCGGAGGAATTCCGCCGTGAGTATGCCGCCCTTCTTAAAACATGTGTTTTATAGTACAATAGCGGGCAAGGAATGATGTCATGAGATACAGAGAGACAGGGAATTGTCACAAGGATTTTCATCTGGCCACCAATACAACAATAAATTATGTTTTGAAAGAGTACGGATACGATTTCTTAAAGGAGCTTTTCAGGAGAACGGCGCAGCGGGTATTCAAAGAGATCTATGAGAGTTTGAAGAAGGGGGATTTTGAGCCCCTGCTGGAGTACTGGAAGTATTACCATGAAAGAGAGGGCGGTAAGCATGAGGTTATCCGTAAAGAAGGGGAGGTTGTTTTTCATATCATTGAATGTCCGGCTGTAAAGCATTTAAAAGAAAAAGGAGTCAGCATCAATAAAAATTTCCCCCTCCAGACACTCTTATTGAATGAGGGGTGGTCGGAGGGAACTCCTTTTGAAATAACCACAGAGTTAATCGGTGATGGTGAGAGCAGGCAGGTTATCAGGAGGAAAGACAATGCTTCCCAGTGATCATTTCGTTCGATTCTATAATGAGCTGTTTAAAATGCTCGAGGAAAAGGGCAGGGGGGAACTGCAAAAGTACTGGATGGAGATATCAAGGCTGCAGGAGTCGATAGTCGGTCCCTATATTGAACGGGACGGCCTGAAAGGTATGTACGATTACTGGGACCATATACGTATAGAGGAGAACTGCGACGCAGACCTTACCCTTACAGACGATTATTTCGAGTTCAGGATGAACCATTGCCCCTCACTCTCAAAGGTTCTGGACAACGACGCCGGCGTTTTTGAGTTTTACTGTGATCACTGTGCAGGCTGGATCATGCCTCTCATGAAGAAATACGGCTATTACGTGGCGTGTGACATGATTTCCAGGACAGTTCCTAAGTGTGTTATGCGGGTCTACAGGGAAGAGGAAAAGGCGGAAGAGTTCAGGAAAAAAGCGAAACTCCCCGCAGAACCTTATAAGACTGTCAACATGGTCTCGGAATAATGAGAGTGAGAATATGACAGGTATAACAGGTATTACCAGAGGCGGTGTGGATCTTCGCGTTCCGCCAGGCGTCCCGGAGGGAGAGGTATGGCGCTACGGATTGGGATTCCCGTTTCAAGCAGCACCTTGTATGGCGGGTCTTTTCTGCAACATCCGTAAAGACGGGACGGAAGACATTGATTTCGAGATCGGATCGGACGTGGTGCTCTTCGATAATCTCGAAGATATAAATGCGGACGAAGCAGTCCCCCTGAGCCGGTATGAAAGGGGATTTTCTCCGGGACAGGGAGAACCTGCGACAGAGACTGTCACCCGGAAGGGCCCGGTCCTGGGCGGCTTCGTGCCTGCAGGAGCGAAACTGGCGGACGGTTCCCCGCATCCCCATGCAGGTACGGGGTTCGGGATGTGCTGGGCCATTCTTCATGCGCTGGACCGGGAAGGGCGTTATGAATACAGGGAGGGGTTGGAGCGGTTCGCCGAGTTATTTCAGTTCGCCTACGATGGGAAAGAGTTCCGGATTCTTGAAAAAGAGTGCATAGAGTCAGAGATGCTTCTCTCCGACTGGAATCTTGTGGGTAATTTTATCACTAACGCGATCCCCGACGGTCGTGATCTGCTCTATGTCATGGTGGCCAGGGTGGGCGACATCAGTGTTGCCGGGGTTACACGCTGGCAGTATGGAGCGTCCGGCTGGCGTCCTGTTTCATTTGCCCCGGTAACGGGAAACGATGTTTCATGGGGCGAACCGAGTCTTATCCGCGATATTGACGGCAGCCTGCTCTTTTCCGCCCGCAGCCCTGATAGAGATGATCTAGGTATGAGTTTCGATGTGCCTGTATGGCGCTCCACGGACAACGGCATGACCTGGAAACAGGTAATCTACCGGAAAGAGTGCCGTTCGCGATCTCCTGTTTCGATCAACCAGGCTGCAGACGGCACGCCGTTCATAGCCGCCAATCTTCCTCCCCGGAACCGCACGCGCGAGGTGCTTTGCTATTGGCCCCTCAATTCGAGCCGTACGGATCTCGAGGATCGAGTGATCGCACGAGATGCCCGCTCCGAATTCGGCCCCGCGCCAGGTGGATCGTGGTGGCGGATTGACCACCCCACCTCGGCCATCGTCCGACTCGCCGACGGCGCGTGGCACAGTCTGCTGGTTTATCGTATTGTGGACAATGGCGAAGTGGAAGGCGCCGCGCCGCCGCCGCCGCAGACAGGATGCTATGTGGAAGAAGTCCTGTCCCGGGGAGAGCCTGTTCCAACATGGCGGTTTTAGAGAGAATCAATTTTCCCTGAATGGTGTAATGCGTCATGCAGGGGAGTATTTTTATTTTTTATATTCCGGATACAACTTTTTTGCACAGTCCGGACAGATACTATGACTAAATTTAACTTTTGAATGATTTTTTATAAAAACTTCAATTTGTTCCCAATAGCCAATATCAGTTCGAATTTTTTTACAATTTGAACAAATTGGCAAAATTCCTTTTAATATATGTGTTACATCCCTTGCCGCCGCAAACACACCAATTATTTTTCCATTTTGGTCATGATATACCGTAGCGTTATATAGGACGTGCATTAATGAACCGTCAATATGCTTAATAGTCAGCTCGTAATCTTTAACTAAGCCTTTTTCGAAAACAGTTTTATATCCCTTTCGTGCTTTTTGGGGATCGGTAAAATAGTCTGAAAAATCTGTTCCTATCAATTCATCCCGAGAAACACCTGTTGCCTTGATAGTAGCTTCATTAACATCAGCAATCTTTCCCTCTGGATTAATTGTTACAAAAGGATCAAGACTCGTTTCTATTAGGGAACGAAGATATTTACTTTCATTTAACATTAGAATATCTTCCCATTTTTTAAACGGCCTAACGACCTTTTAAGATGCGCCATCATTCGGTATGATACTTTTCT